>JADFZS010000114.1 GCA_015232405.1 Magnetococcales bacterium
AAAAAGAGAGAAAAGAGAAAAAGGGACGATTGAAAAGGTCCAAGTCCAGAAATCTTCTTGAACGCCTTCGAAACTATGAAGATGAGACTCTTCTATTCATGGATGACCCCATCGTTCCGTTTACCAACAACCAAGCAGAAAATGATGTCCGCATGACAAAGGTCCAGCAGAAAATCTCTGGATGCTTCCGTTCAATGGAGGGTGCCGCTATCTTTTGCAGGGTGAGAAGCTATCTCTCCACTTGCCGAAAAAATGGCATATCCGCTACATCTGCTTTGAAATATCTTTTCCAAGGTAGATGGCCGGAATTTATGTCTGAACCTTGATCATTTACTCACTTGCTGAGCCTCAAATCCTTCGACTCCCATATGGGGGTTCTGAATAGTTACAACCGATTTTGATCCATCATAATAATCTCAGCTTCCTGATCAGGCCTTTCATCGGAAATAATATCCAACATTTTACTTTGGCTATCGGCAGTTGGCTTGTCTAATGAAACCTCACCTCCAGACAAGCTGACATCCATGTTGATGATGGTCTCTGGGTCTGTCCCAAATTTTAATGCCAACTCCTCCGCTTCCTCCCAGCTCAACTGGGCTACCTTGTTTTTTGCCTGTCTTAGTTTAAAAAACAGCTTACGTTTCAAACCAGAAGTAGCTATTTTTACCACGCTCCAGGAGCGCAGAATAAGTTCGTATATTGCGGCCCGAATCCACCAAGTGGCATAGGTTGAAAGACGTGCGCCCAGTAGAGGATTAAACTTTTTAATGGCATGCATTAACCCTATAGTCCCCTCCTGGACCAAATCCGGTAATGGAATTCCATAATATTTGTATCCAATGGATATCTTGTAGACCAGCCGAAGATGAGAGACAACGAGTGCTTGAGCTGCAAGTGGATCATTTTCCCTTAAGTACTGCATGGCCAACTCCATCTCTTCTTCCGCAGTCAGTATTGGGGCTTGCATTGCCTTGGCAATAAATGTCCTGAAACCGGAGTCACCACCATCAACGGGCGTAGGATAAAATTGTGGTCTGAGTGCTAGTGTTCTGCTCATCATTGAATTCCTTTGGCCAATCAACCGCCATCTGTTCAAGTTTGCCTACCTTTTCTGTGATTTAAGAGATGCTATCCGCTCTTCCAAAGGAGGATGGGTCATAAACAGCCTTGACCATCCCTCTCGACCTGAAATACCAAGAGCTGCAACTTCCTGAGGAAGGAATGATTCACTGTGTGAATCTCGGAGATCTTCCAAGGCAGCAATCATTTTCTGCCTACCGGCCAGACGAGCGCCGCCTTGATCAGCACGAAATTCACGTTGCCTGGAGAACCACATCACGATGACACTCGCAAGAACACCGAAGACAATCTCCAGAACGAAAACTATCATGTGGTAAACCAATCCTCCGCCTTCATTTTCTTCGTCCCGGTTCGAAATGAGATTATCCAGAAGACCGCCCAATAAACGTGCAATAACAATTACAAACGTATTTAGCACGCCTTGGATTAGAGCGAGTGTCACCATGTCTCCATTGGCGACATGGCTCACTTCGTGGGCAAGGACAGCTTCAACTTTTGAGTGGCTAATTTTTCGCAGAAGCCCGGTACTAACGGCTACCATGGCGTTGTTTCGGTTCATTCCAGTTGCAAATGCATTTATTTCAGTTGCGTCATAAATGGCAACTTCAGGCATTCCAATACCAACTTGCCTGGCTTGCTTAGCCACAGTATCCAGGAGCCAGCGCTCTTTCTCATTTTGAGGATTTTTAATAACGCGCGCGCCAGTACTCCACTTAGCCACTGGTTTTGATATAGCCAACGAAATGAACGCACCTCCCATTCCGAAGATGATGGCAAAAAACAACAGTGAGCTGGTAGTGCCTTGGCTAATACCAAGAACGCCCGAGAAAACGTTAAGAAAAACCCCCAAAACCAATAAAATAGCCAAGTTGGTTGCGAGAAACAGAAAGATTCTTTTCATTACCACCTCCATCAGAGGGTTTGTTGCCTCTTTATTAATGTTTGGCGTTCCCGCCTACGTTTCTATGGAAGATTAATAATGGAGAAATCAATAAAAGTATAACGAAATAAAGAGAACCTAATTATCAGTTTATTTTATTGAAAAACAACAATCATTACCTTCAGATAAACCGATCAATCAGGCTCTTTGAACTAATAATTCTATAGTCATCTTCATTTTATTGAATAGTTCACCCATGAAAATAAAACCAATCAGACCTTGAAATCAGCATGAGAAGGAAAATAATGTTGATATATTTGATAAATTACCATTTTATCCTGCAAACATTGATCACGCCTTCCTGCTTGGATTCTTCTAAAATGCGAATGATGAAGATTCAAATTTTTCAACCAATAGAATCAATCATTACGATTAAAAAATAGAATTTTTCAACAAGTCTTATTGCCTGTATATGAATTACATATGGATGATCAAGTTGATCCAGCAATTGTTGAACTTTGAATATGAGAAAAAGAAATGGGTGCTCTTCTGAAACCTGATCGTCAGCTTGGCCGGAAATATATGTCTGGTGAAGTGATATTCTCTGAAGGAGAACCAGCTGACAGCATGTATTTTATTCAAGAAGGAAGGGTTGGAATTCAGTTTCCTGGTTTATATGCAGGAAACCAGGAGTTAATGCTGCTGGAAAAAGGTCAGATTTTTGGAGAGGCATCACTTTTTGGGACTAACCGAACCCGTTGTGCCACCGCTCGAGCTTTGGAGAACAGCTCCATTATAAAAGTCGATGAGAAAATATTCATTACCAGACTTCATCAAGATCCTTCTCTAGCATTCAATGTGTTAAAAAGTATGGCAGGGAAAATCAGACTGCTTGGAGAAGGACAGCTGCCTGAATTCCCTGTAGATGATAGCTTGCCTCTTCTGGCTGATAGCACCAAACGGAGCGAACTCCCCTATGAATCGTTGATTGACAAGGTTATCCAACCAAATATTGCCAGGAGTAGTTTCAAGATTCTTATGATCGAAGACGATCCACTCTTCCAAACATTGGCTCAAACTTGGTTGGCCCCCTCTGTTAGTTCAGACTCTCTGCTTCCTGCTGATCCTGTTTTCATACTGAATCAAACCGATTCTCTGGGTAAAGCCATAGAAATCATGAAAAGTGGAAAGATTGACTTGATAGTACTGGACCTTAATCTGCCTGACAGCTCAGGGTTAAATACGATTTCTAGATTAATGCGTAAAGCTGGCAATACACCAATTGTAGTATTTTCCGGTACCGATGATGAGGAACAAATCCTATTGGCTGCCAGACACGGTGCAGAGGATTACCTGATTAAAGGACAGGTCTCCAAAATCCAATTCATCCGATCCATCCGGAGTGCCCTGGAGCGACATCACGTTGGAGAAGAGTCGTTAAAATTATCTTCACTTGTAGATTCAAATCACGACGCGGCAACTAAGCAGGGCGCCAAGTCTCTTTCAACTCCTTGGTATCACCGGATAACGAAACACCCGATGAAGTTCAAGATGTGAAAAAAATTGAGTTTTGGAGGCTCACTTTTGAAGGAAGTTCAACAGATGAATGATTCTGATATTACAAACAATAAAAGCAACACCTCCTTGGACATTTTGGTCCAATATCGCGATGATATTGTAGAAAAATGGCTGCAGAAAATTCTTGAACAGGTAGAAGTGCCTATCGAGGATGAGGCTGACCGTATTTCTCTGCGCGAGAGCTTGAAAAAGTTTCTTTATATTTTGGAAATGGTTTTCCAGGAGATCAATATAGACAGTTTCCGGAGCGGTATATTTGATCATGCATCCCGGATAGCTAAAGAAATTGCTGTCAGCTATCCAATTCAGGGAGTTACCCAGACAGGATCAGCCGTATTCCTATTTTCCCTGCGAGAGGTGTTGTTTCCTTTCATCAAAGAGACTTGCAGGCAAGACCCGGAGATCCTGGGAAATGAAATGGATAGAATCAACCAAGTCGTAGACCGCTTGATACTTATCGGTCTGGAAACCTATATCCAAGCCAGGGAAAGAGCTGCTACTGAACAAAGCAGAGCGATGGTTGAGCTGGCAGAGTCCTCCGCTAACGCAAAAAGCCTGTTTCTTGCCTCCATGAGCCATGAAATTCGAACTCCCATCAATGCAATACTAGGTGTTGGAGAATTATTAGCTGAATCCGCACTCAATTCAGAGCAAACCAGATTTGTCAAGATCGTCAATAAGGCCGGAGAAACATTACTCGCTCTCATCAATGATATTTTAGATATCTCAAAAATTGAAGCGGGGCAACTGGAACTGGAAGTTCTGGATTTCAACCTGGCCGAACTCATTCAGGATGTTATTGACCTCCTCTCTCTGCAGGCCAGAGATAAAGGATTAGCGCTCAATTTGGAACCCAATCCGTTTCTAAAAGATATGTGGGTATCAGGAGATCCGACTCGAGTTCAACAGATTCTGCTCAACCTTTTGAGCAATGCGATCAAATTTACCGATCAAGGCGAGGTGGTCGTGCGTTTTGAACAACACAGTGATGACAAAATTGCTATTTTTGTCACTGATACCGGCATAGGCATCCCAGTAGAGAAACGGCAATATATATTTCAACAATTTACCCAGGCTGATGCCTCTATTTCCCGCCAATATCGTGGAACTGGATTAGGTTTGGCCATTTGTAAGCAACTTGCAGAAAAAATGAGAGGCAAGATTGAACTCGAAAGTGAGGTTGGCGTTGGAAGCGTATTTCAGGTCACGATTCCTCTTCCTTCCGTCGACCCACCAACATATTCAACTCCTGGAACACTTGTCTGTGCTGGAACAACAGAGGGCTTAAAAGGAGATTCTTCACCAAACCGTCTAAAAATACTATTGGTGGATGATGCGCAAGAGAACTTAATCATCTTTCAAGCATTTTTAAACTTTTCCGGCCATACAATCAATATTGCTGAGGATGGTGCAGAAGCGTTGATGAAGTTCCAAAGAGAAAAATATGATATTGTCTTCATGGATATGGAGATGCCGGTGATGGATGGGTATGCAGCAACCAAAGCCATGCGTGCATGGGAGCAAGAAAACGGTCTTACTCCTACCCCCATCATTGCCCTGTCAGCCCATGCCATGCAAGAACACACACAGAGAAGTCTTGACGCGGGTTGCAATCATCACCTGACAAAACCAATTCGCAAGGCCAAGTTATTGGAATACATAGATCAATTCAAAGAGACAAACTATTGATCATGAGAATATTATTCCAATCTTTTTTTATTGCTATCGCCCTGTTCTGCAGTGTAGCCGCGTTCGCCTCGTCTGAAGAGTTGCTATTTTCAGAAACATTGGCTGTTCGGCAAAAAAGTCTTGAAGAGGCTCGTACTTTTTTAGCTCAAACCAAACAAAATATTGAGATTATTACCAATGAACAGAAAAACCGATTATCTGTGCTCCGGGCTGATGATGTAGACATTAATTTGATTGAGCAAAGCCGGCTGGATCTTGAAGCAGCCCACATGGGTGTTGAAAGTACGGATGTTGATTTGCAGGGCTTGGCAAACATAATCAAAATGGAAGAAACGGCTATACAACAGCTTCAACGTCAAATCCAGATACTCAAGAGTGCCACAGGGGACAATGCAGATGCGGCAAGGAGAGAACAACTTCCTACTCTGGAGATGGAACTGACCAACAAAGAAAAACTGCTAGATTTGGAAAGGGCACGATTGGACCTGCTACAACAGTTGCTCAAGGTAGCACAACAGCGTGAGCGGCTAGCTTCTGAATGGTCAGGCATCCTACAAAACCATTTTAATGTACAGCAAAGACGTTCTCTAAAAGAGGCTCTCGAACAGATCCGTAGTCGGTTTCAGGAGAAAATCAAAGAACAACAGGAGAAAATAGCTGAATGGCAAAATGAACGCGGGTCTTTGGTTGGCGATTCTACGGAGACCGTAGGCAAACGACAGCTTATCGAGTGGCGAATCCACTTAGCAGAGGAGCGTGTTCGCCTTTACCAGATGGAAATTCGTGTGGCTGGACTCAGAAATCAACGTGGTCAGGAAGCTGAGAAACTCCCAGTTTCTGAGCTATCATCTGCTCATATCCAAATTAAGCTGGATGATCTGGTGTCTTTTCAGACAGATTCAGAGGTTGTTTTGACACTACTGCAACGGAAAGAAGAAGTTCTCCGCCAGTTATTGTCTGTAACAGAAAAACGCCAAACCACTGAGTGGCTCAAGTCACTCCAGAAAAAGGATATTCAGGGACTGATTCAATCTTATGGCAGCTTGGCAAAAACTGTCCTCGGTTTGTATCAAGCTCTTTTACAGGAGCGACAGGAAGTAGAAAAAATTCTATCGACCAGAATTCGTGCAGATCTTCTAACCCGTCAGACACTCCCATCAACAGTTCAGGAGTGGCAGGCGTTAGGGAGTGACTTGGCTACGTTCCCCGAAGAACTTTGGAAAAAGATCACAGCCGCATTTGAAGATTTCAGCCAAGGGCTCACCAGTACTGCATCGCTTTCACTTGCATATCTTCTGTTTCTTGAAGCCTGTTGGTTGGGGTTTTGGCTATGGATTCGACTTCGTTTGACCAAGATTCAGAGTAAATTCATGATCGAGGATGATATCAGCTTTGGGAGATCTGCAACCCTACGGGTAGCGTCACTGATCCAGAAAAATTTCTGGATGCTTTACATAGCCTTCGGGCTAACAATTGCTGTCGCATTTATTGGGCAAACTCCTCCTGGCAACATTATACTTTACACCCTGATCATCATGCCTCCGGCTATTGGTATTGGCATGCAGCTAATGCGGTATATGCTCATTGAGTTCAATCCAGAAGCTGGGGATGTTCATATCCGCCGGTTTCGATTTGTTGGAACGGTGTTTTTTCTCGGAAGCCTATATGCGGGGATGATGATTTTGACCCATGCCATAATCTTTTCCCCACCATTGCAAGATCTTTTTGACCGGACTTTCATGGTGTTTCTTTTTATGGGAATCATTCCTGTTTTTGGATTGCGTCAAGGCACGATGGATGGACTTGCCGAACGATTGGGTGAGGGATATTGGATGCAAATCATCCAGTTGCTCAGTCTGGTCGTCCCCATAGCCTTTTTGGTGGCAGCCGCTATCGGACTAGCCGGTTTTGTCAACATGGGATGGGCTGCATGTAAATATATCTCCTGGCTTATTTTGGTATTCATAGCTTGGTCCATACTTCATGGTTTATGGGACGATTTAGCGGTCATTCTAAAAAACCGCATCAATCTCAAATTCCGTAATGGTCTTTTCTGGATTCAAGGCGTCATTGACCCCATTCACAGGACAGGTCGGTTGTTTCTCTTTATCGGTGCTTGGTTTTCGCTTTTCTTTCTCTACGGATGGGATATCCAGTCAAAACCAGCGCAACTTTTAGTAAAGGTTTGGTCATTTGTACTATTTGACTGGGGCAAAACCCCCATTCATGTATCGGATTTGATCTTGTTGATCTTTTTGGTTTCCGCCTTTGTTTGGCTCAGTCAAATAGTCAGACAATTTACTTTCCGCATGATGTCCAGAAAAGTCTCTGACGTTGGAATTCGACACAGTTTATCCGTTTTTGCCCAGTATGGCGTCGTTATTCTGGGCTTCCTGTTTACACTCCGTTATATGGGGATAGATCTGACCAATCTAGCCATCTTGGCTGGCGCCCTTGGTGTTGGAATGGGATTTGGACTACAAAACGTCGCCAATAATTTTGTTAGCGGTTTATTACTTCTTGTGGAACGCCCTATACGCACAGGTGACATTATCAAGGTAGCAGAAAAAGAGGGGGAAGTTACTAAAATCGGAATTCGTGCCGTTACAGTCAAGACCTGGGACAATCACGAAGTGATCATTCCCAACTCCGAGATCGCCTCCAACTCCTTTACCAATTGGACCCACAGTAATTTTGTGGTTAGAACATTGTTATACATAGGAGTCCATTACAACACTGACCCGCATCATGCCATCCGGGTTATTTGGTCGGTTCTCAAGGAGAACAAGCTCATTTTGGAAGCTCCTAAACCTGTTGTCTGGCTCTGTAATTTCGCGGCTTCATCGGTGGAGATCCACGTCCACTATTTTACCGATTGGCGCGTTCAAAGGCCGAACGCAGTCAAATCAGGAGTCTTGCTCAGGATCTGGGATCGTTTTAAAGAGGAAAACATTCAAATTCCTTATCCTCAACAAGATCTCTACCTGAAAGAGGTGCCAGAGGCATGGCAACAACAAGAGCCTATGGTAAAAACTGATACCACTGACGCAAAATCATAATGTAGCAAGAGGAAAAAACAATGGAACCTCGTGATGGTTTGATTTTCGCTTTTATTCTGAATGGTCAAGGGGGAGGAGAAGAGTTGGGATGGGACAAGATTCGATCCTGGAATCCAGGACAGGGGTTTTTATGGGTGCATATACAACCTGATCAAAGTCAGGCCGTTGATTGGGTATCCAAAGAGTGTGGTCTGGACGATATTCTAACAACAGCCCTTCTTGATACTGACAGCAACCCGCGACTCTTAAAAGAGGGCGATAGTATTTTGGCCACCCTTCGTGGCGTAAACCTTAACCGTGGGGCAGACCCGGAAGACATGGCCTTCCTGAATATTTGGATAGATCAGAGCCGAGCAATCACTGTTCGCAAAGAAAAACTGATGTCAGTTCAAGATATCTATAAAGAGATTTTAGCCAATAAAGGGCCGGCAAATGGACCTGAACTACTGATCAGATTGTTGGATCGTCTCCTTAAAAGAATGGAGCCTGTTTTGGACCATTTGGAGCAGGAATTGGATGAAATTGAGGTCCAGAGTTCACAGGATACAAATGGGAATCTAGGAGACAAGCTGCTTGATCTTCGTCATGAAGTCATTGGGCTACGTAGACATCTTATTCCTCAACGTAGGGCTCTCGAAGCTCTGCACAAAGAGCCTATTCCCTGGATGAAAAAGACCCATAAACGTTGGATCCAAGAAAAAGACCATCAAGTTCAAAGATTCTTGGCAGATTTGGAATCATTCCGAGACCGGGCTGTGGTGATACAGGATGAGGTCAAAAATCGTTCGTCTGAGCGTATGAACCGAGCAATGTATATGCTTGCCATATTGACCGGAATTTTTCTGCCAATGGGATTTCTAACAGGTCTGCTGGGAATCAATGTTGGTGGCTTGCCGGGTGTGGAATACAAATGGGCATTCTGGATTGTTTGTGCTCTTCTGGTCGGTATGGTCGGAATCAATCTTTGGATATTTCGACGGATGAAATGGATTTAACCCGGTCATTTCATAAAACAGCAAAATGTTCTTGAGAGCAAGCCACTCGTTCGGCAAGGTTTTTTAGTTTTGCCCAGTGTTGATCTGCCGTTTCCAGACGTTTGTCAAGTCCCATACTGTTGGCTATTTGGATACCCAATCCAGGACTGGCATTGAGTTCCAGCACCAATGGCCCAAGATCCCTGTCCAGAACGATATCAATTCCTTGATAGTGCAGGCAGGTCAACTCATCAGAGCTGGTGGCAATAATCAGTAGCTTGTTCCAATGGGTATATCTATCTTGGCCTTCAGTACAATGCTTTCATATGGTAATAGTATCTTAACCTTCTCAACATAACCCACCACGGGAAGATCGCTGCCATGGGGATAAGCCACGGTAGTAACAAGCGCTGTGAGTATCAAGCTCATCGCCATCAAATATTTCCTGCCGACAATAACAAACGCCTTCCCATTGGTGAGAGCTTCGTAATAACAGACAAAGGATCTGTACGAGCCTCCAATCTGATTTACTATCATTATTTAAATCATGCAATCTGTTTTGACATACTTAGAGAGCTACAGGGTAGCCATCTCCAGGTTAGCAAAATTTCTTCGGTAAAATTTCATGTATTCCACCTTACGCTCCAGAGCCTCAATGACTGGGATGCTGAAGTTGACTTTCTCAAAGTATTGGGCGCTGCCCAAACCACCAGGGCTAAAAACATTTATTTCCATGAGCTTGTCACCGACGATATCCAGCCCAATCAAAAACATACCGTCTTGAACCAATTTGGGCCGCACCACTTCGGCAACGTGTAACATTTCATCGGTTATTTCAGCCTGTAATTTTGCTCCTCCCGCATGGATATTGGAACGGATATCACCACCGGAGTTCACCCTGCGGAAGGCAGCAAATTTGCCTTTATATCGTAAAGGATAGCCGTTCATCATGAAAAGTCTGGTATCACCCTCGGCAGCTGCTGGCAGATATTCCTGAGCGATGACATAACCGTCACGGCTGATCGCTTCTACCATTTGGTTTAGGTTGGAGATATCGCTCTTATGGAGAAGAAAAACCCCTTGGCCACCAGAACCCTGCAAGGGTTTTAGCACGATGGTTCCTCCCATCTCCTTGGCAAAAGAGCGAATTTCACTCTTGTTACGGGTTATCAGCGTCTTGGGTCGAACCTCTTCAGGAAATAGCTGAAGATACATCTTATTCATAGCCCGTCCCAAGCTGCTGGGATCATTGAGAACGACCACACCATGACTGACAGCAACTCGCCCAAATTGAATGGCTGCACTACTGGCCCAGGCTCCTCCACTTCCCTCTTCACCGGCCGGATCATTTCGCAGCATGATAATATCCAGATCCGAGGCGCAGATTCGTTCTTTACGTGCCTTGCTTCCTTGAACATCCGTCAGAAAAGCCTTGTAGGTTTTGTACCCCTCTTTGGAAGGCCCAACAGCGGCAGAATACAGCTTGTCGTCACTCGCATAGGTGAAATCACCGGGAGCAATATACCAGACCTCGTGCCCACGATTGGTGGCGGTCATGGCCAGACGAGTGGTGGTGTAACCCACTTCCTCAGTTTTGATATTGTTGATTACGAATCCAAGTTTCATGTTTTTTCCTCTACTAGGTGTCAATAAGATCTAAAACGGTTGCTCCGGCCCGCAACTTCTCCATCCTCTCTCGCGCACTGAGTTCATGTAGAAAACGGGGAGAGAGTGGTGACGGAGTAATGACTTTTCGCCAAAGGAGTTCCTGAATGATGTTGATATGTCGAATACCAATTTTTCCGATCCAAAGAGGTTCCAAATCACCACCATTGCCCAGATATTTCAGCACCCAATCCAACCCCCGCAAATAGACAAGATCCTTGGTCAACCCACCTCCCCGGTGAACCCGCATGGAGATCTGGAATGCTGTCTCTCGTGTAAACCCATAGTCCTGATGAAGAATCGTGCATGTTTCTGTGAATCCCGCACCCTGAGTAAGATAGTGAACAGCCACAACACGAGCTGACAAGACACGCAGTCTATCAAAGGTTAATCCACCCACTAAATATTCGGCAAGAACGGCCAAACCTTCCTGTAGTTCTTCATATCCGGCAAAACCATGACTCAGCAATTTAAACGGCTGCCCAAGTCCGTTATAGTGGGTCAAAAGATGGACTCCAATCTCGTGTTGCAACAGAGCCAAGACCCGGTGTGCTGGTCGCTTTGTCTGTTTACCAATGAGTAACTCACCCTTGGAAACAAGGAAGTCGCAGTGCACATCATCTTTGATCTGAACAGTTGCAGAAAAATCTGGATTCAAGCGTCTGTAGTGGCTGATTTCCGCCTCTGCCATTTCAGTTAGCTCACCCACATCAAGAACTCTGGAATTATAGCTCCTGGAGTTGGATGAACTTATATTAAGAATTTCAATTGCCAGGTTCAGCAGGGTCTGATCTACCTCTCCAAAAATCAGGATGCTCCAGTGGAGAAAATGAGGTGTATTGCAATCATTCAACATACTAATCAGCCGATCCAGCTCTTCCTGCTTTTCACGGAAGATATGAGCCAAAGCCGGGTCTTCAACCTGTTCTACCGGAATTTGGAAGAGTAGACGTTTAAGTTCAGAAGAGTCGTAGGGTAAGGGCCTATAATTAAACTGGGGTTTTTTTTGAAATTTGTGTTTTTTGAAATCCAGCCAAGCCCCATGGGTATTGATTGGAGTCACCTGAAAAAGATAATCAAAATGGTCGCTAATTCCAGCCAGTCGGCTATCTACCTCCCAGACCAGTTTAGTTAAAGCTCTAGGTCCCATTGCTTGGAAGTGTGGTGGACGATGGGTGGTCCGACTCTCAGAAAACTGGAACAGGGTTTTACGGATTATGTGACTCAAACGTCGCCGGAATTGCCGAAACAGGGTCGGAAACACCTCACAACCATCAATTTCTTCCAATCCACGAAACAGAGGACGAATTTGCAACCCAATGACATGGCACTCTACTCCATCCACATTGTTCGGAATGGACAGTGCTAACATACCTCGAACCTTTGGCATTTTTTTAACAAGGCTCACTTCAACTTGAGCCTTGTGCTTCTGGAACTTAAACCCCAACAGGCTCTGTTCCAAAGTGCGCAGGGTCGGAGTCAATGGCCTGCTGTTTTGACTGAAAACATGGAAGTTTGGAGCAGAAAATGGTGGGTCTAGCAGCTCCTCCTCCCCCTTTCCATTGGGTTCTGACCAGAGTTCAAACAGCAAAAAGGCGCCAAATTGCGAACCAATGGTTTCCACAATTTTTGAGAGAATTGCCCAAACCAATGCATTGGTACGCTTTCCTCCAGAAACCACCAAAAAAGAGGCTTCTCCAGAAAGAAGCTTGTCCAGTCCTGAATCAGGTTGGTGAACTGGCTTTCGATAGATACAGAGAAATGGTAAGGCCCGATCAATATGAAGTCGTCCCCATCCGGGCAGTGCCGTCCGGATTCGCCCTTTTTTGGACAGCTCCCGACCAACTTTATCAATAAAGTCACTCTCCTCCTGGGGCAAATCCGCGTCACTTCCAGCTAGCCCCTTTTCTGCGCTTACCGTTTGCTTCATTGTTCATCTCCGGCTGAAAAGAGGCATACAAAGTACTTTGATTTCTGAAAATAATATTCCTGATACAAGCATTGCTTGTTTTGAATGCCACACCACCACATTGGAAGAATTTTTGATGATTGTGACCACATGCATAACTCCAGATGATCAAACACTGTTTCTGGATGGCAAATCGGCTTAATTACCAACTGCCATCCAGAAACAAAGGCTATTCAGGTAATGGTCTTGCCAAAATTTGTGCGTTGGCTATTGGTCCACGACCTGAGGTGTTTCCTGTTTAGCAACCTCAACTGTTATTTTATGATCTTTTTTCTGATCTTTGTGATTATTTTTTTTAGTTTGACTCTTGGCTTTTTTTGCCGATTTCTTTGACATGACGTATATTCCCTCGTTGTAATTCATAAGATTTTAATAGATTGTTCGGGACTTAGCTCATCCAGCCGTACATCGGCAGGATTTTCAGCTTTACTCGACAAAAATTGCTCTCTTCGATCTAAAATGCTGTGGAACATTTGCTCACTCTCTTCCTGGGCAATAATTTGCTACCTTTGGACTAACTTCAAACATTTCACTAGTTTCTCCTTGTCTGAAGCCAAGTCAGTAGCTATTGACTGAGCAGAACCCAGGAAAAAGATGCTATTGCGATCCAAGAAAGAAGCCCATTTGTCGTCTTTTTTGCCTATCTCTCTGCATCTTGGTCGTCCTGATCCGTTACATATTCTTCTTCAACTTCATAGGATTCCGCAACTGGCTCTGAATCATTATCCATGCTCAGATCAACTCCAATATGGCCTTTTATTTCCTCAATGCAAAGAGCCATATATCCAGCCATTTTCGCAGCAGGAACACCATCTTCTTCAGCATAGCGTTCACAGACAGCGCGACCATCATCAATGGTAGTTTCAGATACTTGCTCAGCTGCCCAAACTGGTGTTGTTATGGCAATGCTGAGAATAGTGATAGCAAATAGTTTTTTGTTCATCGTAATTGCTCCAATAAATAATTGTTCTCCACAATGGAGATGATCTGTTAGAGCTATAAATAGAACATTAAGTACTATAAAGTAAAACGAAATATAATGAACAATACTATCTAGCTTCTATATCGAACTATATTGATAATAAGATTCAAAATATTATATTGAAGTATTTTAATGATAACGATCAATTTTACTTGAGAAACTCAAATAATGACTTTGATTTGTAAATTTAATCAAAACTATTTCATGGTAACGATCAATATTTATGATTGATCCGTAGATTGTGCCATGTGGGTCTGGTATAAGGTATATGATAGTAAGGATTTTCACCTGATTTCAGGTGGAGCTGTAAAATCAGGAGGTTGCGTATACGCATCATGGATATTGATCTACTAAGAACCTTTTTAGAGGTACATCGAACCCGTCATTTTGGGCGAGCTTCCCACAACCTTTTCATCACTCAGTCAGCTACCAGTACTAGAATCAAGCAGTTGGAAGAAATTCTGGGGGTACGCCTGTTTAGCAGGAAGAGAAACGATATCCAGTTGACTCCGGCTGGTCAAAGATTTCTTAAAGGAGCAGAGTCTCTAATCAGTCTGTGGGAAGAGACAAGGAAAAGTGTTGTATTGGATGAGAGTAGCACCCCAATTTTAACCATTGGTGCTCATCCCAGCCTATGGGATTCTTATCTGCCAATATGGGTTGAAACACTACGCCGGGATTTTTCCCAACTGGCTATTCGTTGTGAAACCCATGGTAGCGAAGCATTGATCCAGGGGCTAAGAGCGAGAAGCCTTGATGTAGGGTTTATGTTTGAGCCCCCAAAGTTGAAAGAGCTTATGGTCAAGGAGGTGAACGCCGTTGAGTTGGTGATGGTTTCAACCAAATCTGGAGTCAAAGCCCAGGAGGCTATTGCGGAGGACTACATAAACTACATTATGATGGATTGGGGACTGACCTTTTCAATAGAACATTCCAGATGGTTCCCGGAACTTCCGCCGCCTTTTTTACACTTGGATCGGGGACGGATGGCCTACAACTTCCTTAAAAAATTTGGAGGTGCAGCATATTTAGCAAAGACCATGGTTGATAAAGACTTGGAAACGGGTGAATTGCACTTGGTTGAGGATGCCGTTCCATTCAGACGAATGGCCTATGCTGTTTTTGCGGAAAAAAGTGATAGCCTGACTACAATTGAGCAAGCCCTGAATTATTTGAACGTGACATGATCGACTGTTTTGCGGTAACAACGTTTTTTGCAAAAAAGATTCATTCCATTGGTGCCTACCATGCGTCTACGCTCTTTAGTTGCCCATCGCGGTATACCAGCTCTATTCCCAGGAAACAGCCTGGAGGGTTTGCAAGCTGTATTGGAAATTGGCGTCCAATATCTGGAGTTTGATATTCAAATTAGCCGTGATGGTATTCCCGTCTTGTTCCATGATGCCAACTTAAAAAGGGAAACCGGTGTTGATGCCCGTGTAGAGGATCTCACCTGGATGCAACTCAAAGATATCACCTTTCGCAAGAATAAATGCGACCATCCTATCTATCTGACCACCCTAACCGATGCCGTAAATCTACTAATAAAACACCCGGAAACACTGATCTTTGCAGAGATTAAAAGGGCCGCCATACAACGTTCAGGGATTTTACAAGCCAGCAACATAATCCTCCCTATTCTCTCTCCAATCCGCGAAAGATGTATCC
>JADFZS010000115.1 GCA_015232405.1 Magnetococcales bacterium
TTTTCTAAAGAAGACAAACAAAAAATAATGTGGACAAAAAGTGGACAAAAACTAAAAATAGCCTAGACGATAAATGGTCTAAGCTATTGGTATAGTTGGCATCCCCGGCGCGATTCGAACGCACGGCCTACGGATTAGGAATCGGGGAAAGGTGATAATCGGTACTCTCGGACGATCACGGTTGATTCTGTATATGGTTGAATATTAATATGAATTTTAATTGATGGTCAAGGCCGTTAATTTTGAATCATGGTCGCGGTGCATATTTACTGTACCGAAAATGTACCGCAGATTGTACCAGAAAGTGGTTGGATTTGGATGATATTGCCCAGAAATAAAAATTCTGAAATTATTACTTGAACATCCCGTCAGCATCATAGAGCTATTGTACTGTTCAGCATGAAATTGATCAAATTTATTCAACCCCTAATATACTGTAATTATCACTCAATCATAGAAAGAGATTCATGGCTGGGATCATCACTGCCAGGAAGAGAATGGTCATAACACCTCCGGCGCGGATGAAATGGATCACTCTGTAGCCGCCAGGAGTCATGATCAGAGCGTTGACTTGGTGTGTAGGGATGAGGAACGAATTGGATGTGGCTATGGCCACCGTCAGGGCAAATAGTGCCGGATCGCCACCGGAGCTTACCGCGATGTTGATGGCGAGGGGAACCAGCAGCACGGTAGCTCCAACATTTGACATCACCAGGGTGAAGATGGTGGCCAGCACCGCGATAGCGAGCTGCATCACCCATATGGGTGGTTCGCCCATGGCTGCCAGAACGAGAGAGGCAATCCAAGCAGCAGTACCGGAAGTGTCCACTGCCAACCCCAGGGGAATCAGACTGGCGAGCAGAAAGATGGTTTTCCAGCTCACTGCTCGGTAGGCCTCTTCTATGGAGAGTACGCCGGAGAGGACCATTCCCACAGCACCGACAAGCAGCGATGTGGCTAAGCGCAGATCACTGAAAAGCACCAGAGTGATGGCTATGCTGAAAAACGTTGCCGCCCATACCAGCTTGTGTGGACGTTGCTCCTCATGAGGGTATTCGGTGGTGACCACGACAAAATTGCGGTTGTTGAACTGACGGTTCTTGTGGAGATAGTGGAGTGCCTCCCAGGATGTGTGGACAACAAGGGTGTCGCCGGCGATCAGCGGCATGTCCCTGATGCCATCACCTTCGCCCATTGTTTCCTCCATACGGTGCAACCCCACTAGTGACATCCCTAGGCTGGAGCGCAGTTTGATGTCGCGGGCACTTTTGCCAATGACATTGGAACCAGGGGGGATGACAATTTCGGCAATACCGGCTTTATTGGACGCCAGGATATCTGAGAATGTTTTTAACTTGAGGTTGACTTTGAGGCCAAACCGTTTAGCAAAGTTCTTGATGCTGTTGAGTGAGCCCATGATTCCCAGAACAGTCCCTTCCTCAACACCGCTTTTACGAAGTACCGGGCCAGCACCAATGTTGGGGGTTTCCCGGCCCATGGCCACTGCGATGACACGGATTCTCTCCTGGCGTTCAACCACATCCATGGTGACCCCAACCAGTGGGCTACCCGGTGTCACCTCCACTTCGGCCATCGCGTAATCAAGGCCGTAAACTCTTTTGAAATAGTTCATAACGCTGGCGCCGGTTGCTGGAGAGATTTCATCCTGTTTGGTTGTGGGAAGAATCCAACGACCAGCAATAATGAAGTAGATAATACCCGATACCACTAGACAGATCCCTACCGGGGTAACGGAGAAAAGATCCCAAGTGGCCATCCTGGACTCTTCTGGAAGGTTGTTGTTAGATGTGAGGATCAGATCGTTGAGCAGAATCAGAGGGCTGGAACCCACCATTGTGATGGTTCCACCAAGTATGGCGCAGAATCCCATAGGCATGAGAAGGCGGCTCATGGGCAGGCCAGTGCGGGCAGAAATACGGCTAACGACAGGCAGAAACAGGGCTGTGGCCCCCACGTTTTGCATGAAGCTGGAGATAATACCAACGGTAGCTGAGATGATGGGCACTACTCGACTCTCAGACTTGCCGCTAACCTTGAGTATACCTGCGGCTACCCGAGTCATGAGGCCGGTTTTGTCAAGTCCAGCGCCGATGATCATGACAGCTATGATGGATATCACCGCATTACTGGAAAAGCCGTTGAAGAGTTGATTCTGGTCAACCAACGGACGGGTAAGGCCTGCAATCGGACCGAGAAGACCGGAGATTCCAAGGATTACCATAATCAAAATAGCTGCCACATCTATCTCAACTACTTCAAAAGCAAATAAATAAATCGTTAAAAGAAGAATGGCACATACCCAGGCAACCTCGCTGTTGGGGGTAATTATGCCCACGCTGTAAGCGATGATCACGAAGATTCCTGCGGCAATCAGGTTTTTCGCGTTAACACGAATGAAGCTGAGCAGTGTGCTCCACTTTTTAGTGAAAAGTTTGTAAGTGTAATCTGACATGTTTATACCATTTGGTTCACGTTGAGATATATAGAAAGAGTCCAGTTATGACAGCAAGTACTGGGAAAGGTTTCGGCAACGCTTCAAATCTGATTCAAATCATATTCCATCAAGTGGTGTAAATTTTGTTAACCTTTCAAATTGAATCAATCTGCATGTTCCAATAACAATTTTGTCTTGTCTGTCATTGCCTTCTTCAGGACTGTGAAGCGGTGTTATGCGTTGATTTTTTTCTTTAATCAATCAAAGATCAAAACAACTCCTATCATATTATCCATATATATCATATAGAGCCTAATCTTTTAGTGCTAACATGTTTTTTAATTAGACGTACAACAGCATGGTGTGATTTTTCTTCAGCTATGCGTAATGCAGTATGCCCATTACGATCAATTGAATCGGTTCTTACCCCTTTTTTTAAAAGTAGTTCTGTCTTTTTAATATCACCTCTATCTGCAGCGAAATGAAGAGCAGTCCAGCCATATCGATCTTTTGCATGTAAATCTGCCCCGTTATCAATTAAAATTTCAGATAATTCCCACCTTGCAAAATGCAAAGGTGTCCAGTTGCTGTTGTCAAGCTGATTTACATCGGCGCCATTTTGAATGAGCAACTCAGCAACATCTGGATCTGTTAGGTGTAGTATGGTCTCTCCAGCGTTATTGGTTGCTTTTACATCAGCTCCTTTTTTTATCAAATATTCAGCAATGTTTCGATCAGCAAAGCACAATGGAGTATTACCATCAACATCTACAGATTCGATGTTTGCCCCATGCTCAACCAGAAGTTTGGTTATGTCAAAATTGTTGTTTTCTGAGGCCATATGCAGTGGGGTTTTGTTTTCTTCATTTTCGGCGTTTATATTTGCGCCTTTTGCGATTAGTACCGCTACGCTTCTGATGTGACCATGACTTGATGATATATGCAAAGCTGTATCGCCAAGACTTGACTTTGCTTCAATATCAGCATGATGATCGAGAAGTATCTTTAAAATACTCACATAATCCTTCTGGACGGCAAGATGTATAGGAACCTGTCCTGCTTGATCCCTTATATTGACATCGTGACCTGTTTGAAGAAGATGCATGACTTTTTCAGGTGAATTCATTCGAACAGCATGATGAAGCATGCTATATTCCTTGGATTCCTGAAAAAATTTGCTGCCCAACAATTTGGATGTCACAGTAGACATTTTTTGTGCAGATGTATGCTCCCCTAGAAATATGTTTTGTTAACCAGAAAGTGGACCCATATGCTTGCTGCATATCCTAACATGATCGCCCAACTCCATTTTAGATGTCTGAAAAAAGTATAAATGCCACGGGCTTGTCCCATAAGCGCTACTCCGGCTGCAGAACCGATGGACAGCAGGGAACCTCCAACACCTGCAGTGAGTGTCACCAACAGCCACTGACCTAAAGACATATCTGGATTCATCGATAGCACGGCAAACATAACAGGGATGTTATCAACTATGGCTGATAAAACTCCCACGGCCACATTAGCCGAAGTAGCTCCCCATTCCACATACATGATCTTGGAAACCATAGCCAGATAGCCGATAAATCCAAGCCCCCCAACGCACATAATAACTCCGTAAAAAAACATCAATGTATCCCACTCAGCACGGGCAATTCCTTTGAATACATCGAACGGTACGACTTGGCCAATTCCATCCGAATCGTTGCCCAGGCGTCGGTGTATTGATTTTCTGGATTGTTGGTTGCCGAAAGTTTTTTTTAGATAAAAAGCATACAAATTGAGGTAGGCCAACCCCATCATCATTCCGCCCATGGGAGGAAGCCCTAAAAAGTTGTGAAAACTCACAGCTGTAGCGATCGTCAATAGGAACAATCCCATGATGACCATACCGCCACGCTTGATATAAACCACATCGTCACATGATGCAGGTAAAGCATTAGGGACTGCAAAATGCATGATAGCGGCGGGAACTAGAAAATTGACGGCGGAAGGTATGAACAGAAGAAAGAACGTCCAGAAATATACGACCCCTTTTTGCCAAACCATAAGTGTGGTTATGTCGCCGAATGGACTGAATGCTCCGCCAGCATTAGCTCCTACAACGATATTGATGCTGGATATAACGATGAATCGGTGGTTATCTTTTCCTACGGCAAGGACAACAGCAGACATGAGCAGAGCAGTAGTCAGATTATCGGCTACTGGAGAGATAATAAAAGAGAGAGTCCCGGTAATCCAGAAAAGTTGCCTGTAACTGAAACCTGAGCGAACTAACCAAGAACGCAGAGATTCAAAAACTAACCGCTCCTCCATGGCGTTAATATAGGTCATTGCAACCAGTAAAAATAATAACAATTCAGAATATTCCATGATGTTATGTTTCATGGCGGTCTCGGCAATGTGAGACATTCCGTGGCTTGCATAGACGATCCCAATGAGAACCCAAATTAAGCCTGCAGCAAGAAGGACGGGCTTGGACTTGCGCAGATGGATAAACTCCTCTGCCATAACAAAAATATAGGCTAGAAAGAAAATCAGTACCGAAAAATAACCGATTGGGGATTGAGTAGAAATTAAACTGTCTTCTGCTCCAATAGAAGCCCAGAGTTTGTCCGCGCATCCTAATAAAACAACAAAAAATGCCAATACAGCCATGGCTAAACTATTCATAACTATTGCCATAAATTTAACTTCGGTCACTGAAGCAAACTTGGTTGGATGATGCCCTGTTTTTATGTATTCCAAAAACAAGCCCTATCGCCACTGAGGTGTTTTCAATTTTACTTTTCAATCTAACGATTACACAGTCCAGTGGTTCTGGTGAATGTCCCACTGGACCAAGAAATCTAGAAGCCTAGTTCTTGTGTTGCAACTATTTCTTTACACTTATGTAACAAAGCACCTTCTATGTGTATGCGATGTTTGATCAGATGTTTCACATGATGAAAGCCTGATGAGAAATCCCTGGACTTTCCTTCTCGCAGGACGTTTGCAGAAAACTTTTCTACGAAATCAGTTACCATTTTGCAGTTTTCTAAATAGCTGGTAGCAATTCTGTTTAGTTTCTGGCCTTGCTTTGTATCAACTTTTAGAGATTCGAAAATAAATTTACTGCTCTCTTTATGCGCCAATATAGTATCACGTACCCGTATAAAGTCAGATTGACCTTTTTCGGTATTAATCCCTCCAGCCTCCACATCTTCCAAGAGATTTAATATTTGTTGGTGTTCTTCCAATAGTGATGGAATTGTGGCCTTCATTATGTGACCTCCATTATGCTTTTAAAACTGGTTTGGAAAAAACGGACATAAAAACACACACTTCCTATTAAGCGTTCTAATTACCTATACGTTCTATATGCACCTTAAGAACAACACGCTCATCAGCATTACGTACAGTAAAGCGATGTTCTTCTTCAATTAAAGTATCTCCTACACTTGGAATTGCGTGAATACGATCCACCATGAGCCCTGCAACCGTATGACATCCTCCAACGGGGAGGTGTATATGTAGAGCATCGTTGATTTCTGAAATCGGGGTGCGTCCATCAACAAGATATGAGCCGTCATCTTCTTGGCTGATCACAAACCGTCGTTTAGGTTTGTACTCCTCAAAATCGTACCCGACATCGATTTCTCCCACCACCTCCTCGAAAATATCTTCCATGGTGAGGATGCCCACAGCTGATCCGAATTCGTCCACTACGATAGCCATGTGGTCGGCACGTGTCTGTATTAGTGGAAGAACGCGGTCTATAGTTTGTTTAGGTGAAATGTATAACGGCTTTACAACATAATCAGATAAGGCTGGTTTGGAGGTTAGCTTTTCATCAAGAAGGTCCCATGTATTCAAAGTAAGGACGCCAATCACGTTGGTCAGATTTCCATGAAACACCGGGAGCCGGTTGAAACCGTTCTTGAAGACAATCTCAACAGCTTCTTCCATGATGGCGTCTTCCTCAATGCCAACAACTTCTGCTAAAGGAATCATAGCTTCACCAACTGTTGTGTCTGCAAATCGTATTACACGACGAATCCTGTTTTTGTTGAATTGTCGGGTAGCAGCTGAATCCTCTGACATATCAAGTAACATGCGGATCTCTTCACGAGTAATAAATGAGGCTTGCTGACCGGTAGATCCACCAGCAAGATAGGTGAAAAAACGAGCTATCCTGCTGAAAATGAAAATTACCGGATAGAATAGTATGGAAAAAAAACGCAACCCGTAAATTATATATGGTGCAATGTCATCCGCTTTTTGCTGATAAACGCTTTTTGGAACGATTTCCCCAAGTATGAGGAGAAATGGGGTAAACACGATGACAGAGAACAGGTCGCCAGTAGGCCCAATGAGTTTAATAAACATGACTGTAGCTAACGTAGAAATCACTACGGTAGCGATGTTTGTTCCAACCAGTGTAGTGCCTAAAATCACATCAGGAGTTTTGAAAAGCTTTAGAACCAGCTGCGCACCGGAGTTGCCAAGTTTTGCTTTATGGCGCATTTTGATTTTGTCGCAATTGACCATGGCAATCTCAGATCCGGAAAAGAAGCCCTTCATCACGAGAAAAAAGATTATGATCAACAGTTCAAAAGCCAGTTCCATGATATCCATTTCTTTATTTCTTCACCAAGTTTGAGGTTTTAGCAGACTGATTTGAGTCCTCTTTTATGTCTAAGTTAGAGGTTTCCTTGGCAGGTGTTGATGAAGGCAGGCCATTCACTTGTTTTTGTCGATCGATCAATGCCTGATGCTCAACGGATGATGGTTCCGACAAGTCCGAATGAATGCCGATCTTTGCCACCTCCAAAGATTTGATACGTAAGTGTTCCATGCTTAGAACGAAGAAACGGATTCCTTCAAAATCGACGATGTCACCGACTTTTGGCAACCGTCCCAACATCCGAAACACGAAACCACCTATGGTGGTCATGAAAGAGTCGTCTATGTAAAAGTTGGTTAGATTGTTGAAATCCGTAAGGCGCATATCTCCTGGAAGCTTATAGCTGTGATCATCCTGTTCCAGGTAGTATTCGTGACCAGTGACCTTTCCTGATATTTCTCCAAATATGAAGGTCAGTACGTCATGCATGGTGACGATGCCAGAGACGCCTCCGTATTCTCCCAGGACTATTGCTATGTTTGTATGGTTGCTTTGGAAGTAGTCAAACATTTCGTCTACTTTTAGTGTTGCTGGAACAAAATGAGCGGGCTTGAGTATATCTTCGATGTTTTTTTCGGATAATTTTTCGCCATTTTGTTTGATGTGCAGAAGGTCTTCTGCCCGAAGAAATCCGAGAATATTATCACGGTATTTTTTGATGACAGGAACGCGTGAATGTTTGAGATAAAGAAACTCTTCAATGTTTTCAACTATAGCATTATCGGCATCAAGAAATTTGATGCGAGTTCTTGGAGTCATTATGTTAAAGATTTCTGTTTCTCCAGCTTCCAACATGTTGTCGATGAGCACTCTTTCGACCGCCTCAATTACACCAGATTCTGCGCTCTCCTCAACAAGGGTGCGAAATTCATCCGGTTGCAGTATGTTGTCTGCTTTGACTTCCTCACCGACAATCCATGTGGTGATGTGGTCGGCTACTACCCGAACGACGGCACGCAAGGGAGTGATTAGCACGATCCACTTCGGGAGCAAGTTGGCTGACAGATTGGCGGAAAATTTGATAGGGAAGGTGACTGCAAAAGTTTTGGGGGTAACTTCACCCACTAACAACAGGAGCGGAACCATGATGAGGATATTGATCCATGTGGTATCCCCCTCGTCGAAAAACATCAATAGAATAGCGGCCATGTTGGCAGAAGATGCAATGTTGACTAGTTCATTGCCGCACAGAATTGATATGATCAAACGCCGTGGTTCATCCAACAACTCATGAATTTTCTCAGAACGGGGATGGCGCGAGTTGCGAAGCTTTTGCAGGTCCAGACGACTCATGGAAAAGAGCGCTGTTTCTGAGCCTGAAAAAAAGGCAGAAAAAACAAGCAGTATAATCTGCAGCGCAATCCGGATGACCAACTCCAGATTAGCTGCAAGATCTTGGATTAAAGAAATATCAATCATCATTCAAATATAGGCAATACAGTTGCCTTTCCAACTGAAATAAGACTGCCATTATCCACTCTTCTTGGTTTTGCCTCCCACGATTCGTTTTTCGGAGCTAAATTTGCTCCGTTCCATTTAATGTTTTCAACCCTCCATCCGAATCGACCATCGTATCTCAACAAGCAATGGGTAGGGTTAACGCTTGGATCGTTGATTTCGATGAATTCTGATTTAGGAAGGTTCGGATGCAGACCATTGCCAAAGATAATGATCTGTTTTGATTTACCAGGTCTCACCCTGCGTTCGGGATGACCTTCCTGTCGTATGATCAATTCCAACAAAGGCTTCAGATTAGGCTGTATCCCTTTGATTGTCGAAGACTCAAAGGCAAGCCCTCTGCTGCCAAACGTAAAAAGAAACTGTTTGAATTTCATGGCGTTTCCCTCATAACCAAATGAACTACTAACTTCCTATGATTTGTATTGTATGTTGTAGTGATATATGTAGAAGAGGAAACTGACATGAACGGGACTGACAATAAGATTGTCTTTTTTTGTGCATCAGGATTGCAATAGAAATTTTCTATTTTTTTTCACTAAAACTAGAAATTTTTTTCACATCTAAATAAACTAAGTTGGTAGCTAGTTGGAAGTAATCAAGTTTGTTGGTGAAGGCGGGTTTGTAGGCTTTGAAGAAATACTAGCACCTCTTGACCAGAGGGTGACAATTCATAAGAACGGTTTAATTGTTTTTCCACTAATCCTGACTCCGTGAGAACCTTTAGATGAAAAACGATTTTTGTATGGTCCTCAATATAAAGGGATTGACGAATTTCCATCAGGCGCATTGATCCCCTAGTGCCCAGCAGGACCATGATCTTTTGGCGGATTGGATTAGCAAGGGAACCAAGAGTCTTAGTCAGATCACCAATTTGGATTGCCTGTTCAAACCGTGCTTCTTCCAATGTTCGATTGATTATTGCTATTAACTCTTCAACCTTGAATGGTTTTGATATATAGTCTGATGCGCCTTGCTTGATAGCTTCCACGGCATTTTGAACCGTTGAGAACGCTGTAATCATGACGATCTTCGACTTCAACCCTAGCCTTTTTATCTCTCGTAGCGTCTCCAAACCGTCCATTTTCGGCATCATTAGATCTAGCATTACAATATCGTATTTGCCGGTTTGCAGCATTGGTAGCGCCTCTACCCCAGAAGCGGCCTCTTCCGCAAGAAACCCGGATCTGACCAGTATTTCCAGAAAATTTCTTCTAAAATCCTGGTCATCATCAATAATGAGTATTTTAGCTTTGGAATGCATCACTCTCTGCCTAGTTGGTTATGCCTTGAAGTTGCCAATATATTTAGCACTCCTGTTTGTTCACTGGAATCCGAACTGTGACAGAGGTTCCATGGTTTTCCTTACTAGTCATTTCAATGCTCCCTCCATGTTTGATAATGATATTGTAGCAAGTAGAAAGACCAAGTCCGGTACCTTGGCCTATATCCTTGGTTGTAAAAAAAGGATCAAAAATCTTTGGCATAACCGCCTCTGGTATGCCGCAGCCAGAATCTTCGACAGTAACGACGACATCTGCTTCATCCGAAAAACCTGAAATTTTTATTTCCCCGTCGCCAGAGATAATAGCATCGATTGAGTTGCTAAGCACATTTACAAATGCCTGTTCCAGTTTGATAGGATCACCACAGACTTCAGGCAATAGTGTTTCCCATTTCTGCTGAACAAGAATTCCACCGAATTTATGCTCAACGAAGGTAAGTGAACTCTCCAACACATCTTGAAGATTGGTAGGCATAAAGTTATTGTTGTCCTCTCGTGAAAATGCTAAAAGCTCTCTGGCAATCGTTGCGGCTCTGTCTAGCCCTTTCTCTATGGAAGACAAAAGCCTGTCGGTGTCATGGCAATTGTTGTCAGTCTGAAGGGCTTTCAATGTTTGAAGCCCTAAGGTCGCGGTTGCGAGCGGGTTATTGATTTCATGCGCAATACCAGTTGCAAGTTTGCCAATTGAAGACATTTTCTCAGAAACCATCAACATATGTTCCAATCTTCGTTGTTCCTGCATTGAAATGATCATGTGCTCCAAGGCAGCAAACATTTTTTTGGTTTCCAGCATTTGAACGGTTGGGACGGTGATGTCTAGATGGTTTTCGGCTATTTGATCAGCAATATCGCTTGCTTGTGAAAGCGGCTTGATAACTTCCTTGGCGATGTGAAATGACAGTAACAGGCTTGCAAAAAAACCAGCGATCATAATGACGAGCATGATTAGGATGCTTTGGTGTTCTCTCAACTCAGCTCTTTGAATAGCGTCTCTGGATAAACGTTTTATGTAACTGAGCATCTGATCCTGAATTTCAACCAATTTTGTCTCTCTAATTTCAAGTTCTGAAAATAAAACGTTCACATTGTTTGCTTGTTTGGTTTTTATCAAAACGAAAAGTTTATGGATTAATTTTCTGAATGTATTTTGTTCCTCCTCATATTCACGAATTCTCATGTTGAGGTCCGTTATAACAGGGCCGGAAAAAGTGGTGGACGATAGGCCTATTGTTTGTTGTACAATATTTTTTATTGTGGTTAACGCTCTATCAAGTCGGGTAGATATGTTAGCTAAACGGTTCTCAATTTCTTCCAGTCTATAGGCTTGTTTTTGTTCAATCTGCCTATAAAGGCGCTCCACAATAATCCCTTGATTTAATTGTAAAATCTCCATTTCAGTAAATAATTCTACCAATGGTAGGTCAGTATTGGCGATCTCATGAATATCATCTCGGATATGTCTCATTTCAAATAAAGACAATCCACCTATACCCCCTGCAAACATAAAGCTAAAAATAACAACAGTTAAAATCTGTGTGCGTATGCTCGACATGGGTTTGCTCCAGATATGATTCATTTTCTCGTTGGCACATTTGAATGGTTCCAAACGCTCGAATTCACTTCACTCTAACTTTAATTAAAAAATAGAATGATTGTATCATTGTCAATAGTTTACAGAGCACATACTAAGAAGTGCATTGGATGGCCGACATAAACTGATCAAGAATCCTGGTTTGATGCGGGTTCACGGTGATCTGATGTCGGCTAAACAACGTACTCCTTAGTAACGGCATGCTGGAAGAGAAAATCATTACTTACTCATGATCTGCATTTTGAGATGTTTTGAGCAGAGCAGCTTGGCAAATTAAGTTTCGAGACACTTCCGAATAATATTATGCATTGTTCAGAAGATGTTGATTTGATGTAACGATCTTATAAATGTTTGAAATTGTTGTCTGGTTTTGATAGTATTTGAAACAACGTAGGCGCAAGTGGATAAAAAAACCATATAGTAAGACTGGATAAAGCAGCCCGTTCAAGAGGTGGAAAATGATACCGCCCACTGGGTAATGCTCCTGCACACACAAAAACTGAAATACTGAACAAAAAACGCCACGGGAAGTCACGTTTAGGATCGGGTGTCTGATCTTTGTGGTTTCCTGCACACTGTTATTTCAGGAAGTCACGCCCGATTCTTCACGTAAAACTCATTTCAGTTTTTATGTGGAGGAAGTCATGCAACATGAAAAGAATAGCCGAGCACAGGAGGAGGACGAGCCGGAGGCAACGACGGGAGGACGACGACAGGGCTTGGCGGGTTCGATACCTTCTACCAGAGAACCCGCAAACGGAAAAAAGGAAAAAGTCAGCATCATTCGCAAAGGAACCGACACCCTGGAGTTGACTCAAAGGTGTTTGGTGAATTTAGACTGGCTGGAACGTCTGGAACACCTCAAAGCTCTAGCGCAATCATCCATTGAATCAGACAGAGCACAAGCGCAACTAGAATTTGAAGAGCAAATTCTAGCGGTTCGTGGGCAGGGATCGGGTATGTACGCCTACTGTCTCGAAGATGGTTTTACCCGGTTCTCAATAGCTGGCGCAAATGCAAAAAAAATTCCGGCAATCTACGTTCAAATCTCAAGTGCTTGCCTGCTAAACAGTGGTGTAGTTGAAGCTACTGCTATTCTGGATCGGTTCTCCCGCCAGATTGCCACGGTTGAAGAGGAGGCGACTATCAGCCGGGTTGATTTCTGCGTGGACTTCACAACCAGTCATGATTTGAGGGTTCCCATTGAATCCTGGATCAGCAGATCCCAAAAAATAAATGAACGAACGGAAAACGGGCGGTTTGTCGGGTGGGATTTCGGAATGGGCGGTGTAATCGTTGGCCGCCTCTACGATAAGACATTCCAAGCCGAAAAGAAAAAGATCGAATATCTGCCCTTTGTCTGGAAAGCGGCAGGATGGAACGGTGATACTGTCTGGCGGTTGGAATTTCAGATACGCCGGGAACCCCTTCGGGAGATGGAAATTGTCACCGTGTCCGATTATCTGGAACGACAAACCGCACTATGGGCCTACCTCACCAAAAAATGGTTGCGTCTGACTATCCCAAGGAATTCAAAACCTGATAAAAAATTGTGGTCCACCCATCCACTATGGAAAACCCTTTCCGGCATCACTTGGGATTGTGGCTCTCAGCTCCCAGCCATTCGTTTACGCTCTGGCCGTGTTCCATCCGATTATGCGCTGTTTGTAAATGGCATGGGGGCGATCACCTCTTTTATGGCTAGAGAGGGCATTTCAGACCCCAAGGAAGGATTCGATCGATATTTCCAAGAGGCAGAGCAATTTCATAGTGAATTTTCCAACGGAATCGGTTTCCACCAATATGTAGATCAAAAAGTAGCTTTAAAAGGCAGGCGGTTTAACACAATCCTAAATAGCTCAGAAGAGGGGAGGCCAAGCCATGAATGAACAACTGACAACTGTCCTTGTAGAAAAGTATGGTGAAACCATGGGCTATGAGGATTTGAAAGGGTTTCTTGGATATCAGGGGGCCACCATCTCATTCAACAACTTGGTCAACGCCTCCAAAGAGCCGCTTTTTGTCAAACTCCGTGAGGCAAAGGTCAGGGTGGGCCGTCGAATCCGGTTTATGACTCGAACAGTAGCTGGAATATTGGAAATGGTCGGGATGACCGTCAAATGAGCCACCAAAAGCGGCTGGTTATGAACCTGGGTAGGGAGGGGGGATTAGATCATAACCAGCCAGCTTTTGGAGCCAGGGGGAGGGGTCAAGGTTCGGCGACGATGTTTCAATAGGCTACCAGCTTTCGGCAATCACTATTGATAGTGATTTCTAGTATGGTGAGACCAAGAGCCGCAACCTTGACGCCGGAGGAATGGCGGAATACACAAACAATGATCTAATCCCCCCGTGTTGTTATCTCGATTTATCGATTGAATCCAATTTCGCCACCAGATCCTCTCCCCGCAGATGGGTATATCTTCTCAACATCTGCATGGACTTGTGACCTGATATAGCCGCCACCTCCTGATCGGCCAAACCCGCTTCCACCAGC
This sequence comes from Magnetococcales bacterium, assembly GCA_015232405.1. Lineage (GTDB taxonomy): Bacteria > Pseudomonadota > Magnetococcia > Magnetococcales > JADFYX01. Next base: position 13,950 of record JADFZS010000115.1, read on the forward strand.
CGTGAAACCGCCTCGTGTCGCAGATCATGGAAACGGAAATTCTGCAATCCTGCCTGCTTTACCGCGCGTTTGAAGAGGGATTCATAGGCATAAGGGCGTTCTTTGCCATTAATTCCCGGTTCTCCGCCAAAAATGAGAGTTGATTCTTTGGGGCGTAGCGGCCACTTGATTGCTTCTTGAAATACTCGTGTAGCTTCCCGGTTCAAAGGCACATCCCTGCTTGCGGAGTTTTTGGTATCCCGCAATTTAACCACCCGTTTTTTCAAGTCAATATCGGACAACTTAAGCTCCATGATTTCACTACGCCGCATTCCGGTTTCCATGGCGATACGGACAATCCAGTCTAAATAGGGGTTGCTTGGTTTGTCGCACTCTTCCAAAAGCCGCTTTTCCTCATTCTTGGTCAAACGTCGATCTCTACCGGCTCCAGGCTTGGGCTTGCTAATGTTGGCAACGGGGTTGATTTGCAACCCGATCCCCCAGTCCCGGATAGCGGTATTGAACAGGTGTGAGAGCAAAGTCAATTTCAAACGGACGGTATTGGCCGAGATAAGCCTCCCGGTTCTGGGTGAGACGGTTTTTAGCCGTTTGTCTCTGAATTTGGAAACAATTGTGGGTGAAACAGCGACCAAGGCAAATTTACCCAAGTGTTCCTTGATGATTATTACCCGGCCTATCTTATTCTTTGCAGTGGATGGCTTTTTGGTGCTGGTAACTTCAGCAAAATAACGGTCCAAGGCTTGCGCCAAGGTCATGTTTTCGGCCTCGGTGCGCTGAAAATAGAGACCACGGGACATTTCATCTTTATTCAATGCCTCGTGCCCAGTTTTCGGCATCGCGTTTTTTGCTGAAGGTGCGGATGGTGGTGGGGTAGCCTTTGCGACGAATAAGGGCTTTCCAGGTTCCGGCTGGAGTTTTGGTGTAGGTGGCCATGGGTACACTCCTCTCAATCAATGATGTGATTGATCGTACCAAGTGTACCGAATTTGTCACCGACGGTCTATGTTGACAAGCCGCTGTTCAGCTAACTTGTTGTTTTTATGGCGTCCCCGGCGCGATTCGAACGCACGGCCTACGGATTAGGAATCCGTTGCTCTATCCGGCTGAGCTACGGGGACTTTACAGTTGCGGGAGACAATATGCCACATTGACGGCGGAACAGAAAGGTTGGTTGATTGAGAGCGGTCAGGCAGTGCTGAAGGAAGGGATTGGACCGGGAAGGGATGGCTCCCTTCCCGGTTGGGACCGGCAGACCGGGGTCAAACCCCGGGTTTAAATTTTACATTGTGCCATGTTCCTTGCTTTCCATTCCCATGGGTAGGGCATGGGCGATGCCTT
>JADFZS010000116.1 GCA_015232405.1 Magnetococcales bacterium
GGCTTACCACTCCCACCAATAACCCGCTTATTTTTCGCAGCCAACATATTACTATTTGTTTGTTTCAAAACAGCCATGAAACAATTTAACCATCACAGTTTCTCATATGCCGATATGTTCCACTCAGGGGACTAACTATTTATTTACCCTTCTCCAATTTCTCTGCAAACTCCTCCTGCCAATCCAAAAACCAATTTTCAAACACAGGAATTCCCTCGGTTAATGGCAAAATATTTTGAATGGTTTCATGAAAGTATTTCTCCTGAAACTCTAGCCTAGGGTGGGTTTCCAGAAACTGGACATTACTCAACCGGTCAGCCAGTTTGATAATTATGGCATCCTCCGGGGCTTGTCGGAGACGTTCCAAATAGCGTTTTTTGTTCTCATCCTTTGATTCTCCGGCAGTTCGCTCTGGCTTGGTCAACCAAGCCACCAACCCAGCAACCCGTTCACCAAAATGCGTGCGGACCTCCTCAAGGGTACAGCCAGTGTCCTCTACTACATCATGAAGCAAACCAGTGATCATGAGCTCTGTATCCCAAACATGCGCACCCTCAATAAGGATGTCTAAAACCTGCAGCAAGTGCAGAGTATAGGGCTCTCCTGCCGGACGTTTTTGATCCCCATGCCACCGTTTTGCAAAACTAAACGCCTGTTCCAACCTTTCAACCTTATCAGGGCAAACCTTGATCAAAAATCCCCGACATGCCTCCCAACTTTCCCACCCAGGAAAGGTCCGCAGCCCCCGCACCGCACCAAAAACAACAATGGATCCTTCCGCTTCCAGCTTTGAGAGTATATTCAAAATATGTGCTTGCGAATCCAGAATATCCTTCTCTGGGATTTTATCACCAACCATCTCCAAATCCTCAATGAGCATTGCAGCCACACGGGTACTCATATTGGCGAACATGTGGCGCACTATTCTGGGATTGGCCCCCTTTAAGGCGGCTAGGAACACGTCGTCTGAAGTATTGCGGATAAGCGTATGCAGTGACTTGTCATCCAACATTTTCATGTCGGAAAAGTAATACACATAGGACTGCCCCTCGTGGTCTTTTAGGGTTATCTCCGCATCAACTATTGATTCTACAGGATTATCTGCAAGATATCGGTCCACGGCAGCTCTAATCTGCTCTTCAGTAGGAGCATCGGCTACTGATTTATTATTTTCTTTTTCCTCCTCGTGGCTTTCGTGCCAGTAGAAATCCTGCCCGCCCTGTAGATATTCCATGAGCATACGTGGATTGACGCCTCTCTGGATGCCGGACATACCGATGGTGATCAGCTTGTGCGTTTCCTTGATGCGTGACCTTAACAGGTCCAATCGCCACCAATTCCAAAACCCGGAAATGGCCAGCAAGAGAGTCCAATGGCTGTTTGCAAACAGTGTCTCCGAATCCATCACCGGCTTAGTGGTGGAGCTGAACCCGACTAAGAACATAAAAGTCACAATTATAAACGTGCTGTTGCGTTGTACGCGTCGGACCTCTTCCGTAATGGCCTCCAATTCATGCTCAAGAATGCCCTCCAAAAATTCTGGATCCGCACCATCTACACAGTTGTCCTTGGCGTTTTGCAAGGGCGGATAGGTTGCGGGATGCTTTTCCAGCTCCAGAATGCCATCTTTGCGGGCGATGTTGGCGTATTCAAAAAGAACATCTATCAACTTCTCTGGAGGAGGTGGCCGCCAAAAAAGGGAGAGAACAAAATAACGGTACCATGAGCGGTAAGGGATGGACGCCGTCAGGTGGAAAACAACCGCAACGGCAGCCCAGACTAACCCATTCTTTGCCTCAATACCAAAAAACAGAGCCACAGCACAGCCGACGAACACAACGGCAATGATCAACCCAAGGGGTGATATCATCCCTTCGACATTGCCAGCACTTGCTTCGTTCTCTTTCTCCATTGGTTATCTATCCTTCTCGTTACTGTTTCTCTCCAGTGGTTATGCTATCTCCAAGAGAAATGTCCCCTTCCTTCTTCAGCCGGAACATGATCTCTAGGATGGCATATTGGGCATCATGGATTCGCTGGTCCTCAATTTCTCCCATGAGGGTCATATCATCGAGTATCAAGGCTGCCACCTCGATCGAAATGTTATCGATAAAATGGCGCACGATCCCCTGGGATGCTCTCTTTAAGGAGGTCAATAGTTCTGCGTTGGGGATTTCATACAGCAGAGTTTGCATATCCTCATCGGACAGGGAGGTCATGTCAGAGAAACGATACTCTTCCAGCCCTTTTTCCTCCCAGTCGTGTGGATAGGAGGCATCAATCGGCTTGCTGGGATTGTAGGTGTCAAAATGATCCACCAGAGCGCAGTCGATATCTGTTTGGGTGAAGGCCAACTCTTTCGACTCCTCATTTTTTTCAAGAGGGATCGAATGAATGTGCAGGATACCTTGAGATTGTAGGGCAAAGAATATTTCCAAGATGGATTCCTGTGCCCTGCTGACCCTTGTTTCAGGTTCCAGCCAGGATGGATACTCAAAATGAGAGAGAAGATCATGGGCCAAGCGTGGAGTGATGTTATTGATGGTTTTTTTGAGCACCTCAGGATGAGCTCGCCCCAAGGCGGATTGAATGGTCAACTCATCCGCCTCTTTTAAAATACGCTGGAATGCATGATCGTCCAAATGGGCCAAGCTTCCAAAAGTGATTGGTTCCGGTTTCCCGTCGCTTTTTTTGAACACTTTAGCGACATCCACCTGTTTAACCCGTGGGTGCTTTTCTTCCAGATATTTTTCAAGGCTCTTGTCAATTTCCTCCTGGGTCAGTCCCCACCGTACAGGCTCCCTCCCCCGCGCCATAGGCCACTGAAAATCAAAACCGGCATTCAACAACTCTTGAAGCATCCTAGGGTTGGTACCGGTCATCACCCCCAGCATTCCATCGGTAATCAGTACATAGAGCGTTTCCAGATTCTTGCTGAGTTGGTTCAAATGTCCATTGAGGACCACACCCAGTACAACAATCCCAAGTAGGGTCATGAAGTACCACTGAGCAGCATCCATACCTTCCCTGGTCGCTTGCATAATGGTTGGGATAATGATCAGCAAGCCTACCCCAAATAATGCATAGGTAAGATTATCCCGGACTCCTTTGATTGCCCTTAAGACACGTTCTTTTTCCCGAGTCATGGCCTGCGCAAGAAAATCTGGATCGGCCCCGTCTACACAGTGATCCTTAGCAAGTGCCAAGGGTCCAAAGTCCACATTTTCTTTATCCAGGGCCAGCATGCCATCCTTGCGAGCAACGCAGGACAGGTCATGCAATTTTTCAGCAAGATTGGCCGGATTCGGTAGAGGCTTGAACAACGGGAGCAATAGAAACTTAAACCAGTGACTAACGGGAATCTGCAAAAAGAAAAACAGGACCAGCCCAGTGGCCAGGGCGTAGGCACCTGTTACAAGGTTCAATCCATAGAGGGCCCAGGTCAGCAAGAAAGGAGATAACAGCAAAAGGATTTTCATGTTTTTTGTCCCATACAATTCATGCATCAACTTATCAGAAAAAATCCATTGGGTCCGGCTCTTCTTGGGGAAGCCCTTTTTCCAATATAACTCGATACGGAAAGTGGGTGCTTTTCCCGGTTGGTCGAATTTGGTCGCCATGCCTGGAAATGGCAAAATCAACAGCCTGATCCAAAGCAGACAGCGATTGATCAGGTAAAACATTGATCAAATCAGACCGTGCACCAGTCCAGGTTTTCCAGGAAGTATAGATTGCCAGGTCCATACGGTTATTCTCCAAAGTTGGCTTGTTATTATTTAGACCAGGATGTGAATTTCTTTTTAAGTTTATTGATTTCCTTCCTGTACTGAGAAAAAAATGTACTCCAATCTTTTCCCTCAAAGTCAGAAATTTTATCGTACAACTTCTCTGTCAAGATCCCATTTTGCAGTTGAAGATAAGCAATCAATCGATTTTTATCCCTAATCACTTTTTGTTCTTTTCTTTTGGCAAATATTAGGAAAGCCCCCTCGCTGTTACGATAGTAGATCTTGGTGAAGTCAACACCTTTGGCGCCATATTTTTTCAAACGTTTGGCGATCGGAGAGTGTTTGCATGTCATGAGAGAAGTATAGCCGAATCGATCAATCACATTCGGGTCAGCTCCTTTTTGTAACAGATATTCAGTAATCCGGTTGAAATTCCCATGGAAGTAATCTCCGCCATAGACGGCGTTGAACAGTGGAGTCCGCCCATCCGAATCCCGGTAGTTGATATCGACGCCTTCTCGGATCAGGGATTTCGTAAGTTTCAGATCATTCTCCGCAATGGCTTTGAAAAGCAGTTCTTCATTGCTGATAGAAGCTTCGAGATTCTCTGATGGGTGGTCTGTATCGCTTTCATCCGCATCCAGGTTTGTGGCATCTGAATTCAAAGTGTCGTAATGGTTTTCATCGAGGCCGGACAGATCGACATGGCCTTCATCCAAACCTTGCAAAAGAACTTCAATTTCTTCGTTGGAGAGAATGGAAGGATCTTTTCCAGGCACTGGTGCAGAAGATTTGTCAGGCGGTTCATTTTGTTTGCCGGGTATTTCAGGACCATTGGACTGCCCGAACAGAGGTCTTCGAAGCCATACTTTGTTACGGATACTCTTGATCTCGCACCAGCCTTGGTGAGCAGCATCCAGATCAATCGTTACCATGAAATATCCGGCCCGCCCTTTTGCTACAGGGCCGGGTAAGCCAATCCGCATGCTACCATGAACCATCCCATCCGGGCCGACCATCTTCAACTGGAGATAACGCCGGGGACCACGGACTAGTAGTTCAACAGCTCTGCGGGCAGGCACCGCGCGATCTGAGGAAAGAATGGTATGCCATGATCCGCTCATCATCTGCGCGTCCACCTGCTCCCCACTGCGAGCGTAAATCTGGATATCCACCTGGGCGTTCTCAACCAAGGTGAAGACATTTTCTTGCCCGGTTAAAATATACCCTTGCACCAAAACACCAAGTGCAGGATGGAGTTTCCCCAATAACAGGGAGGCGTCCGGTAAAAACTCGATGATCCCTTTGTTTAACGCTTCCGGAGAATGGTCCAAAGAGAGGATGGTCCAGGGATAATCGCTGTCGTCATCATTGGGTGGATTTACCTTCCAAACTTGGATGACGGCCTCGTCGATACTGCCTTCCAGCCGATCCACATCAAGAAAAAAACGGGTTGGAAACTGCTCCACAATTCCACCATCACAGAAAAAACAGCCCAGTGCTTTTATTGCATGATCAATCACCAGTATACACTGCCTTTTCGATTGGCTTTGATGAGCCTGAAAAAGCGCGGCAGCTGCAAGGTGAGAGATCAGTCGGACTGATCTCCAGCCGGCTTTGGCCAGGGCGAACACCAGCTGATGGCGTTGCGGAAAAGTCCAGGAAGGAGGAACAGCCAAAACCGCCTGTTGAAAAGTGATTCCATGCCATTTTTCCAGTCTATGACGGATTTCCGCCAAGCATGAAACGACCTCTTGGATATTTTCGGGATCCAAGGGGTAAACAACCTCTTCATAACAATCGACCGCTGTTTCCTCTTTTTCCATCGCCTCGTAAGGGACCGCGATCTGGACAGTGGCATCGCTCAAACCAATACCTACAGTTCCAACTACGATATTAAGTGGAAGAGGCACTTTTTCCTCTTCAGAGATATTATCGCGCAGGGCTTGTTGATGGATGGGGTGAAAGGAAGTCATGGGCATACTTCCGCTTGGCAGTTTGGCATGCGGCAGGCACGGACCTTATTTCGTCTATCCGTATGTGTTTCAGGCACCCTACCCTTCATGTGAGCCCACCGTCCAATATGTAGGAGATAAGCCCCACAACCACTGTGAGTCCAAGCAGATAAAAAGTTACAGGGAGGATCAAAAACCAGATTCTGGCTTTGGTTTTTGAAACTTCAAAACAGGTCGTTACCCCTATATAGCTGGTGGCCAAGGACCAAAACGGAAAGATCATCAAAAAAGGGGATAAATTAAAGTCCGGATTTTGCCAATAATCCAGATAGTGATCAAAAAAGAGGCTCAGGAAAACTATCGAGACTACTGTGGGCCCAGCTCTGGTAAATGATGAATAGACATAGACTAGGCGCGCTATTCTGGAATCCGGATCCCGGTGCCCGGACCATTTGATACGAATTTTGTACCACCAGCCACCAATCCACCACAGAAACAGCCCCCCGATCGCCCCAAACAAAAGCACACCACTCCAATACCCCACCCATGACTCCAGAACGGGTTCATATAACGGAATACCGACCATTTTACCGGCTCTGCCGACGCTTTCACGGATATCATCCTGGAGAAGCTTTTTATCAAACTGTTCCATGGAGCCGATGATGCCCATGCACCATGTGACCAATAAGATATAAAATGTTCTGTTAAGATCAAAAAAAGAGCCGAAAAATCTGGAAGGTTTGAAAAACAGATATAATAGGCCCTGGGGAGAGAAAGGTGATTTCCAGGATGCTGGGGAACCGGGAACTGATTCGCTCAAAGCACTCGTTTCTTTTTCTATATGTTGCTCTTTCAGTCCCATTAATCTCCCCCAGGTTGGTACATGGTCTTATGGCTCATGAAACATGCATATAATTATCAAAGCCAATGCCAATTAATTGCAGGCATATTAATTGAATTTTTTAAGTTTTACAATTCTGGCATACCAGCGTTCCGCCTCTCGTTCCGCTTTTGATGCCTCAGAATGATCCCCTGATCGGGTACAGCTTTCTGCATCATACAGGCAAGAGTCATAAATCTCCTGGCAAAGTTCAAGAGCCTCTGATTTAAGGCCGGACTCTATCATGTTTTCCGCTATTCTGTGTTTGGCAAAAATTGATGTTACATTTGGAATAATCAGTTGTGCCTTGATCTTACGCCGCTCAACATGAACATTAGGCCCAAGGTCTTGAGGTCCTGGACCACGCGCACCAGAAAGCAGCTCTCCCACCGGGCGTTGAATTTCCAAATGCAGAATATCGTGGCCATTTTCCAATTCGATATGGTCCCAATCATCCAACAACCTGCCCATGGCACCGGAATTAGGGCTGGTAAGCAGGGGGAATCCCAACTCGCGGTCAATGACACTGAATTTTTTGTGATCATATGGGACCAACTCCTCTGGGTTGAGGTCAATTGAATGCAGAAGAGCCCCGGTTTTTCCATCGAACACCATCAAGGAGGGTTTGTAATGGTTTGACGACCTTGAAATGCCGAGCAAATGCCGACCACTCTTCAACCAGGCAAGGAATGGTGAACGACCGGAATCTGGTCCCCGAATTGGTAGTTCGGCAATCAAACTCCCCTCCAGATCGATCAACTGTACATTTTTGGCCCCCTTGGCGATGGCAATTCGAGGCAACTCAGGTGAGCAAACCAACCCTCCTACAAGGCCAGTATGAGGAGTTTGTTCCAAGATTCGCTTTTTTGGGTAATATATTTGAAGTCCCGATTGATCCTGGGATAACAGAACCAGGGCCTCGCCGCGCATAACCCATGGTTGATAATTGTCTGGAAGACGATAGCGTTTTGCCTCCCTGCCAGCATTAAAAGTGATGTCTGTGTGTGCTTGCGAAAGATCCTCTTCACCATGAAAAATGGATAATCCCCAGTGATAGGAGGCCATGCGATATTCCCACCAATCATGAAAAAGTGCGGTCAATCCTGAAAAACCCTCAAAAAATTGGGCTTGGTCTTGAAAGCGACCTGCATCATCGTCCATTTTGGAGTTTTCTATAACGATCACTTTCACCTGTTTGGATTTGCATCCTTTTTTCCAGAGTTTCTCCAGAAATTTCATAATAACACCGGTACTGATAAGTTCGTCATGCCATTCCTAATTCAAACGGAAGAGACCCCTCGGGCAGATCATAATATTCAACCATTTTTTTGAACGGATTTGCCCGGTCCGGCCTTTGGCTCCAACGTCCCATACACAGATCATAAATGCGGTCTTCAGAAAGGATCATGATAAGGAGCCTCCGCTTTTCATCCAGGTTGGCGTTTTGGATACCAAAGTCTAAAAAAACATCCCTTTCTTCAAATTTATCCACTTTATCCAGAAGGCTGTCCCAAACCTTTTTGATATATATTTTAAACTCGTCAACATGCTCTTCTACCTCAAAAGGCTTGAGGAATTTTACCGCCCCATCCCCAAAATCAACGATGTACAAAAGGCTCAAAGAGCTTAAAATCCAGTCAGCTGTATCTTCCTTCATAACTGACCGCAAATAACCCAGTTCCGCCAATGCGCCGATCATCAACCAAGCCTTTTCGATATCTTCTCTTTCCATCACTTCGTGGCGCTTTTTTTCATGTTCGAACAGAAGGGTATCATTTTCCTCTATATGCTTAACTCTCTCTTCACTTGTGGGTTCTTTTGCAGGGTCTTGTAGCTCTTTTTTTCTTGCGAGGGTAAGGGTATCATCATTTAAAATTGCTTCTATGGGATTGGGGCTGGATTTCCTTTTTTCAGCGATCATCTTCTCCAAGGTGGAAAATACACATTTATCCAAGTCAGGGCAGTATTTCCTAAATACCAACAGGGCATCCTCCTCGGCGGAAGGATCCACCAGTTTCTTGATTGTGACTGCAACAAATCCCATTCTCACAGCAAACCCGTTGAAGGATGGGGCCACGATCTCATCGTATTCACACGCTAGCGGATAGAGAGCAAACGGAGTGATTCCCACACAGATGGACTGCCAATCACGTACCGGGCTGTTGCAAAATCTCAGATAGACCATGTGGTCGGAAAAATCCTCGATAATGATCTGTTCTAGATCCAAGCCACGATTCAGTTTATTGATGATGGCTCCAATCTCCCAGGTTGTGAATTGTGATTTGGGATTTTTATTGTTCATAAACCGTTTTTCTTTGAATTTTTAGTGCAATGATTTTGGAATGCCTCATTACCAGTAATTAATTTTCTCCCTGATCTCCTGAGTCGACACAAACCGGGTCGTCTCCAACGTTTTATCCGCTATACCGGCAAACTGATTTTTATTGGGGCCTTCCTCTACGGCGGACGTTATATACAGGCGCTGGCCAAACTTAGATAACAGACCATCCATATAGAGTGTTTTGGCAACGATATCGGACAGCGACATATCTATTGGCATGGCTGCTTCTGAATCTGAACAGCGATCAAAAACACTCTGAATCAAAGCCACCACTTTCCCGCAGTTGGCTGTGTTATCAAGGCAGCCATTTTTTTTTAGCCGCACACAAAGCTCATCAGCATTCCCTGACTCCATCAGAGATGCAAGAATAGAGTTTGGTATTTCGTATTGCACTTGTTCTCCTTTGTTTCAAAGCGTGCATTTAGAGGTGGATCATATATCCATTCAACTTTTTGAAGCTCACATTTATCCAAAACAGCTTTTTGAGGGTGCGGTCTTTCTCAAGCTGTGTCTATTTTATGGGCTACGTGAACAGACCGTGGGATTTCCAGGAACGCTTGCTTCCAATCGCCAAAAAAATCAACTGGCATTCTTTCTCCCAAATGCAGATCGAATGAAAGGCTTAAAGCACTGCCGGATTCCAGGTTTGTTACCTTCATCCGAAACTCCAATGTACTGTCCCATTCCCAACCATGGACATTGCCAACCAGAAACTTGGCTCCAGGTGGAATCTCGATAGAGCAGCGTTTTGGCCCATGCCGATGCATGACGCATTCACCTTTTTCAAGGTCTTCATGAACGTTGAGCCAATATTCCGATTCTGTTTCCACCTGAAATGCAACTCTTTGGGTATTGACGCAATAAAGTTCATCAGTCACTCCATCCACAGCCTCCTTGAGACTCTTCCCATCCGTTGATTTCACCACCCTCACCAACCACGGTAACGGTTCCCCAGGTATTTGTGTGCTGGGTTTAGTCAAAAGTGGGTCCGGGAGCCTGAGAAGTTCATGGTGCGGATAGTTTCGATATATCTTCATGTGTTCTTCCAGTCCAAAGCGATCAAACACATAGTGCTTAATGCTACAGCTTCTCCATTCCCATTTATGGTGAGGAAAAATGTCGGATCCTTTTTCAGTTTTAGTTGGTTTTAGGAATGCTTCCTGAAAACGGATCTGGAAATCCATGAAGGACACCGCAATATCCGACCAACCCTCCCGGAAGAACTCAAAGTGGTTGATGGTTGTTCCTTCATCATCGAAATGGAAACCCAATATGTGTTGCATGCCGCCAAGAGAGATGCACGGCAGGATATAATAACCATTGGTGACCTTGGACAAACCATGAGGGCCAAGCATTTCTTGTAGGGAATTTTCAGGTGTTTCCCACAGAACCATGACATCAGGCTCTTCAATATGAAATCCCCTGGTAAGATCCTGTCCAGTACGCAGCAATATTGGATGCATGGTTTTCTCCCGATGTCTGGGGTCAACCCCAGCTTCATTTTGAATGGAAATCCAATCCCGTTCCTCAGGAGATGCCGTATTCTTGATGAAATGCCCCAATTCTGATGTGGCCCGGAATCCTTCATCAATCACCAGGGCATCACGACCGGAAGCCATAACCTGTCCGTGAAGATCAATGTGTCCCGGCAACCGGTGCCGCTGTTTTTCCACAAAATCCCTTAGCCAACGCCGGGCAAACTCCTTGGCCAGCTCCAACGTAGGAAATCCCTGGATGGTCCAATGATGTTGCATGTCAGCAGGGTAGACCTCCTCGAACACTTTTACCGAATAAAATCCAGTCTTGACCTTGTCAGGTTTCGGCAACATGGCCTCAATGGCTTTCCAATCACACTCTTCGGGAGTTGCTGGATTTTTGGCAAAAAAAGCCACGTGGTCGGCGCCATAAAAATATCCTCCAGGTACGGCAGCATTATCTCCTCCCAAGGACCACTCCTTGATGATCTCTGCTTCCGTGACGCCGGGCTTACGATATTGTTCTACGGAATTGCGAACCACCCGCCTGGCATATTCAACAGCCAGTTCTCTGTTGGGAAATCCGCTAATTTCCCATTCATGGTCAGGCTGGGCGTGATGCCAGTTATCCAATAAAACGACAGAATATTTTTCTTTTGAGCTTGGAGTTTTGTTTCCGAATGACCTTGAAGAGACATCATTTTTTCCGGTTAGCTGAGATGGTTGAGGGTTTTCAGGATGGGTGAAAAACTCTTTAATGAAAAATCCAATAAACACAACCAAAATGCCAGCAAGCGCCAGCAGCCATAACGAAAAGTTAGCAACCATAACCATCTTCAATAGAATCAGCAGTTTTACAACGTCAAAATCGCCGACCACGCCGGAGCCAAACAGCGCGGCTAAGAGAACAAAAATGGTCAACGTTGTTTTTGGAACCAACTTGAAACACGCATAAACACCGCTAACCAGCCAAGCCAATAAGCCTGTGCCAAAAAGCACGGCGAACAGTATCCAAAGGTATTTGACAATAAAGACAAGGCCAAGCAATCCCGGTAGCAGGGCGATTATTCCTGTGGTGGGTAAAAGGACCCAATAAGGGAAGACAACCTCATTCCCAACAAAACGTCGCCATGCGTCCTGAATGGCAACAAGCCCAGACCATATGCATGCTATGCTGAAGAGGAGTGATAGAGTGCCCAGCTGTATCGTCTCTTCATCCCATAAATATCCAGGCTTCAAGGTTTGTGCAAAGACAACCATGACTATGCTATAAAGTAGGAGGAAAGTAGAGGCCGATTTCCCGGTTTGCGAGCACCACTCCGTTAGGCTTTTTGATAAGATGGAACGAATGGTGGTCTTGAGCATTGGTATACAGTCCCGAAATTTTTGAGCCTCAAATTACATAACAGCCAGCTAAGCCTATAAAATGTGTATGATCCATGAATGATAAAATAATTCAGGTAGTGATTCCACACTGTCCCAAATGTTCACAGATTTTGGAATCCCGCCCATCCAATCCGGAAAAATTAGATTGGGCTCCGCTATGGTATTGTTCAACCTGTTCTACTTCATTCACAGACTGCCATTCTTGCGGTAGTATGGCCGCTATCAGTCGTGGACCGGGATACAGTCTCCTCCACTGTTCCTTCTGTGATGAGATGGACTTCATCGGCATAATTTGCTGAGCCTCTGTTGCGATCACGGATCAGGCAAGTCTAGAAAAAATTTTCCCCTCTCATTAGGCTCAATTTAAGAAGTTTATACAGTCTTTAGTACAAAAAGCGAATAGTACAGACCTAGAAAAGATACCAAAACAGTTGAGGTTAATTTCCCTTCAAAATCGGTTAAAATCGAAGGAGAGGGTGAGTTTACAAAAAGTGAAAAAGGACTTATGTTGCAAGCATTGGCACGGAAATTTGAATCTGTGGAAGAAGGTGATTGGACCAATATTGCTCAAATATTAGGAGTAGAAGCTGAGGCCATAAAAAAAGAAGCTGAAAATATTAAGAAAGAGAATGATAAAAACTCAACAACTGTAATTAAACTTGAATATCAAATAGGACCAGCTGGAAGTCAGCCAACTAAAATTGAAATTAAAAACTTACAAGATCTTAAAGACCTCCTTAAAAATAAGGATCAAAGATCCAAAGATATTAGAGAGGCAATGGGAGGAGAAACAAAGGATAATTTACAGAAAATTATTGACCAGTATGGTAAGCAACTTGGCATTGAGAATGTACCAACGCTTAGAAGGGAGTTAGAAAAATAAGTTTTTCCTTATCTTTTACACCCTTCGACGGCCGCTGCATAAGCATCATCTGCCGTCCCCCCTAAATTAGAGGACCAATAAATACCTGTTTCGTACACGCAAACAGATCGCCCACTGGGTTCGCAAAATCCACATTTGTCATTATTCCAGTTAAATTTTTCTACTGAATAATCCGATTGAGTGCTTTTAGTAGGAACAGAAACAGTTGTCGTTGGTAGATGATGTATTATTATTTTATTTGGTGATGTCAAACGACCTCCATTTTCTATATAATAAAAATTTCCGAATCTATCCGTTCTCATCCCTGTGTCAGGATATCCATCATCAGTCCATTTTCCATTGAAAAATGAGCCATGATTCTTGTTTTCACCACGTCCTTTATAATCATTACAAGACGGAGCCGGATCACAGTTCCAGGGATGTTTTTTCGTTTCTGCGTCACTTGAATCAGAACACCCGGCCGTCACCAAAAACATACTCGCCATCGTCGTTCGCTTCGCCAACGCCCAGGGACTCACATTTTGTATTGCTTCCAACATTCCCAAGTTAATTGCGGATACATTCGCTTCAAGCTTTTCCCAGCCCTCTTGACCCTGTGATAAAACCCCCTCCACAGATTCCATAATCTCCATGTAGAGTTTCTCCATAGAATGAGCCACTGTTGTTTCTGGATTTTGCATAAATGTAGGATTATTTCACTAATTTGATATTCTTTGGGCGCATTCCCATTTTCCCGGTCACATATATTATACAGAAAATTCTGGATTTGCCATTTGTTTCAGCAAATTCCATCTCCCAGCTTTGAAAAATGATCGAAGCATCAACACGGCCTCTGCACTTCCCTCATCCAATAAATGTCAGCCCCTTTTAAACGCATGTTGACAACTCGACGGATAGCACTTTCCACCGCCCCTGAGAGGTTTCTTGTATGCTGGGGATGGTGTTCTTGCTTCGGCTCAAAGAACCCTTTGGACAAAAACAAAATCACAGGATCGGAACCGATGCAGGCTACTCACCGACAAGATCAAGGTCAGCACTGAAGCCCTTGAGACATTCGGGGCCACTGTTGTTGCTGACCAAGCCCAAGGATGTTCCCAAAAATCCTATGTTGCGTTTGGTACCTTTGTGCAGACGGCCCCAATATTAACACATTAACATATTAACGTGTTAATATGTGAGCTCGTAGTGATGTCAGCAGTCACCCCATACTAGTCCAACATTCCGCGCTTATCAACTCTATTACGACTCAGGGGGATGCTACGGCAGGGCCAGCTGAAAAAGTTCAAGATAAAAGAGCTATCACATACGATACGGATACGAAAAAAGTTAACTTTAATGGGACCCCACTACACGTAATAAAGGATCAAAAGACGGTTCTTGAACGGCTAAAAGCACAATTTAGTGATGTAGATGAGCTCGATTGGAAGATGATTGCGGAAGGTATGGGAGGCGGGATGACGGTAGATAAATTGAAAGCAAAATCTGGAATTGTTGAGATTAAGGAATCTGTTAATGGTAAGGTAGAGGTTCTATACACCGTGAAAAGTGCAGCTGATTTTGGGCGATTATTAAAAGAAAAGAATTTCACAGACAAGCTAACTCATACCTACAAAAATGCTCTTTCAGATGCTCTGGAAGGGGAAACTATAAGAGATATCAAAATTGAAGGAGCTAATACTAATGCCCGAACTAAAAAGATTGATGATTATGCCTAAATATACAATAACTATGGAGGAATTTTCTGAAGACGTTCCTGATTCCCCCCATAAACTAAAGGAAAGATATCGATTCACTATTTTTTGGGCTATCTTAGGGGCCGTTTTTATCGCGGAAATAAGTGAAGGAGTTGCAGACGTAATAAAAAGAAAATGTTTAACAGCAAAAATATGTAATGGGACAACAGGGATTAAAAAGGTTTGGCGAAAAAATGGAGATATTACTATTTATAGCGGATACTTCAATATGGATGGTTGGCTACATGATTGTGAAGGGACGATTAAAGAAAATGGAAAACTCTATTATAAAGGTCCTGTTAATGATGGTTATCGGGAACCCCTCCCAGAATGCCCTCAAAAAAAATCTAGACTTTTTTACAAAGGTGGTGAGGATGGCTACCGAGAAGGATTAATGAAGAAAGGAGAGTTTTATGGATCTGTAACCTTCACTTATGAAGGTGTTTCTCTTACTGAGTGGTGGGAGAACGGAAAACCTGTAAAGAACACTAACTACACCCCGGCCCCTTCTAATGGCTCCTCCAATTCCTCCTCCTCAAAAAACGCCTGCTACACTAAAATGACCGCCTGCGTATCTGACGCAGTAACTCATGATCAGAAAGTAAAGTGTTGGGATGCAGAGTGGTACTGTAATAATCAGTAAGTGGGAATCTTTTTTACACAAACTCTATCCCCTCTCTGCATGTTGAGAGAGGTTTCTTGTATGCTGGGGATGGTGTTCTTGCTTCGGCTCAAAGAACCCTTTGGACAAAAACAAAATCACAGGATCGGAACCGATGCAGGCTACTCACCGACAAGATCAAGGTCAGCACTGAAGCCCTTGAGACATTCGGGGCCACTGTTGTTGCTGACCAAGCCCAAGGATGTTCCCAAAAATCCTATGTTGCGTTTGGTACCTTTG
>JADFZS010000117.1 GCA_015232405.1 Magnetococcales bacterium
ATCCTTTGCTCGGTTATATTGGCAATATTGAACTCTTTAATGGGGGTTGCAATCATAACATCATAGGCTTAGAGTAAAATTTTTAATGCAAAATGTATAAAACGGTGGATAAGTTAAATAGATATGGCTATTGCAGAAAAAAATCAAACAGAGACCAACAATCGCAATAAACTTAAACTTGAAAAGCCCCTTGTTTATGACAAAGTGGTCAAATATCAAGATAAGGTTAAGCGTGGTGAGAGTATTGCGATTCTACAGTTTCAATATGACTACACCTGTAATTTTCATTGTGAACACTGCTCTGCTGATAAATTTATGATCAAAAAAAAGAGCGACCGGGAGCAAGACCAACGGCGTTTTTTTAACCTTGATGATGTAAAAGAGCTATCCCGTCAGGGAGATGAGATGGGTCTGGCCCACATAGTGATAACTGGCGGTGAACCACTTGTCTACCCAGATTTTGACAATGTTATAGAGGCCATTGATCCGGCAAAATGGTATATCTCTTCGGACTCCAACGGTTGGCATCTGGATAAAGAGCGAGCCAGACACCTAAAATCCATCGGTGTGGATAAAATCCAGCTTAGTCTTGATAGTTTTATAAGAGAGGAACACGATAAATTTCGGCAAAAAGAGGGTTCATATGATCGTGTATTACGAGCTGTTGATGCCTCTTTGGAAGCTGGTCTAAATCTTATTTTTCAGACCGTTATCTGGAAAGAACGCTGTAAATCACAGGAGTTTTTGGACTATCTGGAATTTGCCAAAAGCAAAGGTGTGGGAACCTACGTTACTTTTGCCAAACCTGTGGGTGCTTGGGAAGGCCGAATGGAGGTTTTGTGTGGTGATGAAGAGTGGGATTATGTCCATGAACTGGGTAAAGAGTATAACGTATTCACCCATCTAACCCCTGGTTATGGTATAGATATTGGATGTATTGCTGTTAAAAGAATGGTATCAGTTACCAAATATGGTGATATCATGCCCTGCCCCTATACCCATACATCTTTGGGCAATTTTTTTGCAGAACCCCTAGAAAAAATCATCAACCGTGGCCTTGCTCTTAAATCTTTTACATATGGGGAAAAACATCTCTGTCTGGTGGGCAACAAAAGCGATCCCTTCATTGAGGCCAAAATGCACCGTATGTACGGCAAACCGGTGCCAGTACCACTCAACGAAGTGTTTGACGCTGAAGATTATGTTGATGGGAAACTCTATGAATAATTTTTATACTGTTCAATCTGTATAGAAGAGATCTTTATAGAGTTTTTTATGTATCTCAAGCAGATCGTCGGGGGCCTGTTTAAACCAACACCACTCCCCTATTTGAGCTTTACCACCCCGATATTTTATCTTCTCCGGCAGATCCCCTGATAGTTTGCAATCAAATAAAAAAGAGATAAAGTGCGCCCTGGTTTTGATATCATTTATGGTTTGGATGACTTTAATTGGCTCTGGTGCAAAACTGACTGTTGTTTGCAACTCATTGGCGGCAACTGCATTTAAGCGGTCAGAAAAGGTCTCCTTGTAGCGTACAATTCCACCAGGAATATGCCAGCCGTCACCATGGTATACATCAGACCGCCATGTCAATAAAATCCTCTCTGTGCTATCTTTAATCAGCAAATCGACGTTAACCAATGGGGTCAGGCGGCTGACCATGTGAAAAACATCTTCATTCAGACCCCGTGTAGGATCTTTTTCCAGCTCTTCTAACAGTTTTATGGCTTTTTTTATGGGCATTTTTTAAAAATATTCAACTTACAGTTTCAAGGCCGTTGTCACGTAAAATTGCGACATCAATGGTCCCAGCAAAACGTTCTTTAATAATGTTTGCAACTTCATCGGAATAACTTGCTGCCATAACTATAATTGCAGCAACAGGGTCTTTATCCAACTCTTGGGGTGCTACAATGGGCAGATGGCTTGCTGGTGTATACTTTCCCTGTTTAAAAGGTGCAGAATCAACCACATAACATATTTTATCCTGCAACTGCAAAAGAGCTATGACCGCCAACGCCTGATGACCTGCTCCCCAGATAGCCACCTTTTTACCTGAAAATCTATCTAAATACTGTTTTATCTCACTGTTTATTCTGTTTTGAAATTTGGCTAAAACCCTAAAGTCTGTGGGAGATCTCTTTTTTACAGTGGCAGATAATATGTAGTTGTACCAAATGGAATTGCACTCAACCACCTCAAACCCGGAAATTGAGAGAAGCTGGCTAAATGTCTCTTTAGTAAAATAGAAAAGATGATCATTGATAAATTCAGAAAAAAGATTATTAGCCAAAATCATATCAAAATTGGGAACTTCAACCAATCCGATACCATCATTGGTGAGATTGTTCGCAACTCCCCGTAGTAACTGTTGGGGATTGGGCAGGTGCTCCAACCAATTCAAGATAAAAAAGCTGGTAAATGGTGCTTTGGATAGTTCATAGTCTTCATCATCGATAAAACCTTGAAAAACCTTATAACCATCTTTGTGACACTGGTTGACTGAATCTTGGGAAAACTCCAACCCGTGGCTATCAACCCCAACTTTATTCAACAGTTTTAGATACTCACCCCGACCACAGCCTATCTCTATCCCTTTTTTGTTACGTAAATCATGCTCAGCAACAAATTTTTCAAACTGCTGCAAACGAAACTTTTCCATCTCTTGAGAATAAGCCGAAGCCCGCACAACCTCTCTGTAATAGTGCACCGGCTGGCTGTTGAGCTGTATTAGATTACAAGATGAGCATTGGCAAACTTCCAGGTCACAGCCTGTCTCATCTGCCAAGGTGGTTTTATCAGGAAAAAACTGCGCTGCTTTTGGCATGTTTTGCAAACATAAAACCGGATCAGTGTTGAGCCTCCCTCCACAAACCCGGCAATTTTTAATTGGATTATCAATGTTCATATTATTTATTTATAATGAATGGCTGAGGAGCAACTCAAATGACCACCTTGAATTGTCACCATAAATGCTATACTAAATTGAACTAGAATAACAGTTAAGCAACATTAAACCCAGTCCCAAAGTTAATCTGGGTTATCTGCTCTTTTTTTGGAATATAAATAATGCAGCCGGAATCAACATTCGCCAACTCATACAACGATGTTGCACTTTGAAGAGTTATTTTAGCAACCTGATGGACCGCCACGGGCAGTTTATCCGTTATCTCATTGGTGGGGCTTATAATACACTATTTGGCTTTGTCTTTTTTGCCACAATCTACTACTATTTTTCCGATCAAGTCCACTATCTAATCCTAGCTATTATCAGCAACATTGCCGCAATTACAAACTCCTTTGTGGTCTACCGACTATTTGTTTTTAAATCCAAAGGCAATATTTTAAAAGAGTATCTAAAAGTCTATGTGGTATATGGAGCAAGCTTCATAATAAGCCTGATAATGATGGCACTAATGGTAGAGCTACTCCATATCCACCCTGTCGTAACCCAAGGCTTAATACTAGTAGTAACTGTAATAATTAGCTATCTAGGCCATAAAAATTATACATTTAAAAAAAACGAATCTTGACACCACCTAAGCTGGTCTAATGTAAATCATCCATTCAACTCTGGAAAAATTGGTGTAGTTTATCACTTACAAATTTTAACATGGTCTCATCCAAGCCGGGGTATGTTCCTATCCAAAAGGTGCGGTTCATTACTATGTTTGTGTTATCAAGGGGTCCGTGTATTCTGTAGGAGGTGTCTTTAAAATATGGCTGTTTTGTTATGTTTCCGGCAAACAGCAGCCTTGTCCCTATTTTATGATTATCCAAAAACTTTAACAGTTCCTGTCTTGATTGGGTCACAGAATCTTGTAAGGTGATAGGAAAGCCAAACCATGATGGATCACTGTTGGGAGTTGCTTGTGGTAGAATAAGATACTCTTGGAGATCTTCAAGCTGCTCTTTTAAAAATGTGAAATTTTTCTTTCTTGCTGCGGTAAAACCATCAAGTCGGTCCATCTGGGCCAAAGCTACAGCTGCTTGCATATCGGTGATTTTAAGGTTATAGCCAAGGTGTGAATAGGTGTATTTATGATCATAGCCACGGGGCAGTTCACCATATTGCTTATCAAACCTATCACCACAGGTGTTGTCTACCCCAGGGTCACAATGGCAATCACGCCCCCAATCTCGTAATGACTGCACAATACGCTTGAGCTTGCCTGAATTGGTAAATACCGCTCCCCCCTCTCCCATGGTTATGTGATGGGCCGGGAAAAAGCTCAGGGTGCTTATATCACCAAAGCCACCCACCAACTGCCCGTTATACAGTGACCCCAAAGCATCACAACAATCTTCGATTACCCACATATTATATTCACGGGCAATATCCATAATGACCTCTAGATTAAACGGGTTACCCAACGTATGGGCAATCATTATGGCCTTTGTTTTAGGGGATATAGCATCTCTTAAATTTGTAACATCAATGTTGTAGCTGGGAATTTCAATATCGACAAAAACAGGTATCATACCGTTATTGACAATTGGGTTTACCGTTGTGGGAAAGCTGGCAGCTACCGTTAAAACCTCATCTCCAGGTTGTAAGGCTTGCTCACCCAACAAAGGGGATGTAAGAGCTGTCAAAGCTAGCAGGTTGGCAGAAGATCCTGAGTTTGTGGTTAGAACATGTCTGGTTCCAAGGTAGCTGGCAAGCCGTTTTTCAAACTCCTCATTAAAACGTCCCGTTGTTAACCAACCATCAAGAGAGGCCTCTACCAAATTTTGTAGCTCAGGAGTACCAATTACCTTACCCGAAGGTGGAACAGGAGATGAGTTTGGCGTAAACTCCTTTTGGACAAAAGCCAGTTTTGCATACTCTTCGACTAGGGATAGTATTTGTTCTCTTAATTGTATCTTATCCAATGGTGTTGGCCTCATTAATTTGGCGGTAGTTTATCTCTTGGTTGCTTTATAAAAAGATGATGACATGAATTGCTCAATCTGTCTTAAGCAAAGTTCATGGGTGTCGCTATTATCAGCAAAACTTCTATACCAATCAACTGTTGCAGCAAGACCGTCATGGATATCCCAACGGGTTTTCCAACCAATTTTACTACGGGCCTTGGAGCAGTCCAGTCTAAGGTATTGGGCTTCATGAGGATGATCTCCAGGCTGGATGTTCCAGGTTGCACCACTACCCCAAAGTTTAGCTATTGATTCAAGTATTTCAATTACTTTCAACCCATCTTGTTCATCGGGGCCAAAATTCCAACCACCACTGTATTCACTACCGTTCAGCCACAATTTTTGTGCTAAAAGCAGATAACCACCCAGAGGTTCCAAAACAAATTGCCAAGGTCTTGTGGCATTGGGGTTTCTTATCTCCACAGCTCTGTTATTGACAAATGATCTTATGATGTCAGGAATAAGCCGATCTTTGGCCCAATCTCCTCCGCCTATTACATTACCAGCCCGTACAGATGCTAGAACAGTAGGATTTGGCCTGTTATCATGGTTATTGATAAAAAATGAGTTATAATAAGCTGACGCTATTAACTCAGAACACCCTTTGCTGCTGGAATATGGATCATGACCACCCATGGGGTCGTTCTCGTTGTAAACCCTGTCATAACCAACATTTTCATAACATTTATCAGAGGTGACATTAATAACAACTCGGACACTATTACTGCGTCGTATCGCCTCAAAAAGATGTACAGTACCCATTACATTGCTCTTGTATGTCGCCAAGGGGTCATAGTATGACTGCCGAACCAACGATTGAGCAGCAAGATGAAAAACAATTTCTGGGGAATATCTCTCTATGGTTTTGCTCAGCAAATCCAGATCATTAAGATCGCCTTTTACCGAGGTTAAAATATCAGCCACCCTTGCCGACTCGTAAAGGTTTGGATGGCTTGGAGGATCCAAGGAGTAGCCGACAACCTTGGCTCCACACTTTGCCAACCATAAAGCAAGCCAACCCCCCTTAAATCCGGTGTGACCTGTTATTAATACCCGTTTTGAATGCCAAAAGTCTGGTGTCATAACCAGATTTTCCATATGTTGAAATATTTTTCAAATATAATTTCAAGAAAGCAATTTTCAGTATTGGCATTCATTATTTATTAACATCCTTATAAATAACAGAGTGTTAAGTTATAATCATTAAAAGGGGACAAACCCTGTTTTCAAATGTTTTTTAACATTGTTTTTTAACATTATTGTGAACAGGGATACTTTTAAAATAATAACATTTCTTACAGGCCACCACAAACTGTCATAAGGCAAACTTGTTGAGTTGCAAATAACAACTTTTTTATTATTTAGCATCGGTTGTCATACAGTTGAAAAATCTGTAAATTTATAAACAAGATATTGAATATAAAAAGATATTTAAATATTTTTCACTATAATGACAGCAGCCAAACAGATTACTGGAGAAGATATTTTTGTGTTACATGTTGTTTTTTGTATTTTTTTCTCTAAGCTTACAGGGAGAGATCAAGCTAAAACTGCAAATATTTTATAAACTCCTCACTTATAAATGGGGCATTTTAGGGTTCAATACTCTTGATAATCTAAAAAATGCTGAAATAGTCTGTATTGGGTATATCTGATAATTGATAACATTGTTTGTCCGGCTTTGATTTAGCAATAATCTGGAGTGGTTAACATGAGGTTACAAAATAAGCTTGCCCTGCTGATTTTTGCTTTTGGTGTTATATCTCTACCTGTGGTAGCTGGCATTTATTTTTACCACAATCAAACAAGTTACCTTGAAACTAAACAGCAATCACTATTGGAGATCGCTCTGGAGCATGGGGAAAAGTTAAGTCTGCTGCTGGAAAGTAGAGCTGCAATCGTTGACATATTAGCAAACAATACAGTTATCCACCAAGCTCTGATCAATAGTAACTCAAACTTTACCAATCTCTCCCCCGACCAAAGAACTAAACATATAAAAAACCTTGATAAACAGTGGCAGAAGGCTGAATCAGCAGATGATCAATTTGTTCAACCATATTTAAACAATTCAGTTGCCAAATTATTGAAAAGCCACCAAAACAGCAATAAAGGGGTGTACGGTGAGATTTTTTTAACCAACAAATTTGGTGCAACCATCGCTACCACGTCTAAACTTACCACCCTTGCCCATGCTCATAAATATTGGTGGGCTGTAGGATATAACCAAAGCCAAGGTCGTATATTTTTTGATGATCGTGGATTTGACAAAAGTGTAGCTGGTTATGTCTTGGGGGTGGTAGTCCCTGTTAGGCAAAACGGTAAAGTTATTGGCATTATGAAGGCCAATATTAATATTATCGGCGTACTTAATCGGATTATAGGTGATGAATTCATCGGTAAATCCGCTAAGATAGCAATTGTCCGTTCGGGAGGAGCTGTGGTTCTGGAGGCAGGTAAAGAGCCGTTGAGCACCAAACTACATAACAGAACAGTTAAAAAAATGGCATCCCACTCCCCAGGATATCTACTGGACAAAGAGGAAGATACCATCACAGCCTTTTATCCGATTTCCATCACCATGGGTGATAAAAACTTCGCCTTTGGTGGTAAATACAAATCTGATGACCACATCTTGGGAAATAAGGACGAGATCTGGTTTATACATCTAACCCAAAGACTCTCATATGTACTGACAAATCTAAAAAAACGCACCACCCAGCTTTTATGGATCGGGTTTATATTATTTGTAATTATGGGTGTCATTGCTTGGCTGCTGGGACGAAAACTCGCCCAACCTGTTGTCCAACTGGAGTCCATCGTTAAACAGGTAGGTCAGGGAAATTTTACGGTAAAAGCAGTTGTAGACAGCGATGATGAGCTGGGAAGTCTTGCCCAGGCTTTAAACAAGATGATTTTAAATTTACAAACCACCACCACCTCCCGTGATTTAATGATCAACAAGGTTGAGGAGCATAAACGCACAGAGGAGATGCTAAAAGAGAGTGAAAACCGTTTTCGCCACCTATATGAAAACGCCCCCCAAGCTTATCAATCATTGGATAGTGAAGGCAATATTATCGAAGTCAACAACGCTTGGCTTAACTCACTTGGTTATTCAAAAAATGATGTTGTTGGTAGGAATTTTATCGAATTTCTACCGAAAAAAGATCGTGACCTTTTTAAAACCAGGTTTTCACAGTTAAAATTAATTGGTGTGTGCCATGATGTAGAGTTTACCATGCTAAGGAAAGATAGCAGTAAAGCTCATATATCTTTTGAAGGCAGCGTATCACAAAGAACATCTGAAAATACAATTCAAACCCACTGTCTCTTATCTGACATTACTGAAAAAAGAAAACTGGAAACCCAACTCCGCCAAGCCCAAAAAATGGAATCTATCGGTACATTGGCAGGGGGGATTGCACACGATTTCAACAATATTCTAAGCTCAATAATTGGCTTTACCGAGCTGGCTTTAGAAAAGACCGACAACAAGGAAAAGTCATACAATTATCTAAATCAGGTCCACGTTGCTGGGCTACGGGCCAAAGATCTCGTCTCGCAACTTCTCTCCTTTAGTCGGCAATCTGAATATGCCATGAAACCTCTTGAGATAACTCCACTGTTACAAGAGGCGATGAAACTAATACGATCCACTGTTCCGACAAATATAAGCATAGAGACAAAGCTAAATGCAGACAATCGCAAAATAAATGCTGATGCGACTAATCTTCATCAGGTAATTTTAAACCTATGCTCAAACGCTGCGTCATCCATGGAGGAGAGTGGCGGCTGCTTGAGTGTCTCCCTTAGCAGTGTAGAAATTAGCAGTGATAAAGCACAAAGCATTTCAATTAAACCGGGTCCATATATCCTTCTAACAGTTACTGACAACGGTCCTGGCATTACATCTGAACATGTAGCAAGAATATTTGACCCCTTTTTTACCACCAAGGATATTGGCAAGGGAACTGGCCTTGGTCTGTCAGTTGTTCATGGAATAGTACAGAACCATGAAGGGGCAATTGAGGTTGTAACCAAAAATAATGTCGGCACAACTTTCAAAGTCTATTTTCCTGAACTTAGCTCATCTGAGCAACAGAGCAAAGGTGGGTCAAATGTTTCAAAACCACAAAAAAAAGCAAAAGAGACTATACTACTAGTAGATGATGAAGAGGCGTTGGTGGAGTTGGGGGTAGCACAGTTGGAGAGTATGGGCTATACTGTAATAGCTACTACAGATCCCAGAGTGGCTCTGGAGAAATTTCAGCAAAGTCCCGGTTTAATAGATGCTGTAATTACAGATCAAGCAATGCCACACATAACAGGTATTGATTTGGCAAAAAAAATTCTTGCCATAAACCCTGACATTGCTGTTTTCCTTTGCACAGGCTTTAGCCAGACCGTTACCCCCCAAAAAGCCAAGAAGGTGGGTATTAGGGAGATGCTAATGAAACCACTATCTATAAGAGACTTATCAACAGTATTACAAAAAAATCTAAATGGGGGGTAACTCTTAAATGGCCGATATTTTGGTAATAGATGATGATGTGCAGTTTTTGCAATATCTAAATGAGGTTCTATCCGACGAAGGTCATAAAGTCGAGACAGCTTCCAACGGATCAAAAGGGTTGAAGATGCTGGAAGAAAAACCCTTTGATGTTCTTATCACCGATATTTTCATGCCGGAAAAAGATGGTATAGAGCTGTTACGTGATCTGAGAAAAACCAATTTGGAGATAAAAATTATAGCCATATCTGGAGGGGGGCAAAACTATTCTCCAGATATGGCACTTGGGGTTGCAGAGATGTTGGGAACAGCAAAAACACTCAACAAACCATTCACAAAAAAGGATCTTCTGCCAATTCTTGATGAACTGTTGGCAAGTTGAAAACCCTGTTGATCAAAACTGCAATTGCAATGTGTTATCTGTTTGCTTTGTAACTTCAACCACACTGCCACCACTGATTTTACCTGCCAACATAGCTTCGGCCAGCGGGTCTTGCAGTAGACGTTGAACCACCCTTTTTAGGGGACGCGCCCCAAACTCAGGATCAAACCCTTCATCCGCCAAAAGAGACATGGCAGGGGAATCCACCTCAATGGATATTTGATGGAGATCCAACAATTTTCGTAGATGGTTTAGCTGAATCTCCACAATTGCATCCATATGTTTGCGATCAAGTGATGAAAAAACAATATAATCATCTAGCCGATTGAGAAATTCAGGACGAAAATATGCTCGTAATACCGTCATCATTTGTTGCCGTAGAGCATCTTTTTGCAAGCCTGCAAACTCCTCTCTTTTTTCGCTGCCAATGTTTGATGTCATGATGACAACTGTATTGCTAAAATCCACCGTTCTTCCTTGGCTGTCGGTCAATCGTCCATCATCCATTATCTGTAAAAGCAGGTTTAAAACCTCTGGATGGGCCTTTTCAATTTCATCCAACAATACCACGCTATAGGGGTTGCGACGCACCGCTTTGGTTAGTTGCCCGCCCTCATCAAAACCCACATAACCGGGAGGTGCTCCCACCAACCTTGCCACAGCATGTTTTTCCATATACTCAGACATATCCAATCTAACCATGGAACGCTCATCATCGAACAGAAACTCTGCCAACGCTTTGGTAAGTTCAGTTTTACCCACTCCTGTCGGCCCCAAAAACAGAAAACTACCAATGGGACGGCTGGGATCGCCCAGACCAGCTCTGGCTCTGCGCACAGCTTTGGAGATGGACTCCAAAGCCTCATCTTGTCCTATTACCCGTTTTGCCAACCGTTTTTCCATATCAAGAAGTTTGGCTCTCTCCCCTTCCAACATACGAGCCACGGGAATTCCGGTCCAACGAGCAACAATTTTGGCAATATCCTGCTCACCCACCTCCTCACTTAACAGACCCTCCTCTCTTGTTTTACCAGCTTTAGCCAGTCTGTTTTCAAGTTGTGGTATCAAGCCAAATTTAAGCTCCCCAGCACGGGAGTAGTCGCCATCACGTTCGGCTTTTGCCATATCCAAATGGGCTTTTTCCAGGCTCTCTTTTAGCTGTTTTAAATTATCAATGGTCTCCTTCTCTTTGCGCCAGCGCATGGTAAGTCCGTTTGATTTTTCTTTTAAGTCGGCTAGCTCTTTTTCTACATTTTGCAGACGCTTTTTAGCGCCATTATCTTTCTCTTTGTTAAGAGCAACCGCCTCAATCTCCAGCTGTAAAATCTTGCGGTCGATATCATCTATCTGCTGGGGTTTTGATGTAACCTCCATTCGGATACGGGCAGCTGCTTCATCCATTAAATCGATAGCTTTATCGGGCAAAAAACGGTCGGATATATAACGGTTGGATAGGGTAACAGCAGCTATAACCGCCTCATCTTTAATCTGCACACCGTGGTGAATCTCATATTTATCTTTAATACCACGCAGAATCGATATGGCATCCTCAATGTGAGGTTCGGCTATGATGATTGGCTGAAAACGCCTTTCTAAAGCGGCATCTTTTTCTACATGTTTGCGGTACTCTTCAAGGGTGGTTGCCCCCACACAATGGAGATCACCACGGGCCAAGGCCGGCTTTAATAGATTTGAGGCATCCATGGCCCCATCAGTACGCCCAGCACCTACCAAAGTGTGCATTTCATCTATAAACAGAACAACTTTACCTGCTGCTGCTTCCACCTCCCGCAACAGAGCCTTTAGCCGTTCCTCAAATTCACCTCTAAATTTTGCCCCGGCTATCAATGCCCCCATATCCAGAGCAGCAAAGCGAACATCCTTTAATGAGTCCGGCACATCTCCGCGAACTACACGCAGAGCCAAACCTTCGATTATGGCTGTTTTACCCACCCCAGGCTCACCGATTAAAACCGGGTTGTTTTTTGTTCGCCGGGAGAGTACCTGCATGGTACGGCGTATCTCTTCATCTCTACCAATAACAGGGTCAAGTTTTCCTTCACGAGCAAGGGCAGTTAGATCTCTGGCATATTTTTCCAATGCCTGGAAACTACCTTCAGGATCTGGTGTTGTTATCCTCTGCCCTCCTCTGATGTTGTTTATGGTATCACTCAATTTTTGATAGCCAACACCAGAGTTATTCAGTATGGAAACACAGGCACCTTCACTCTCTCGGCTCATGGCAAGTAAAAAATGCTCAGTGGAGATAAAAGCGTCTTGCATATCAGCTGCTATTTTATCGGCATCTCCCCAAAGACCCTGCATTCGACGGGATAGAACCACCTGGGTGGCTCCGTTGCCGACAACCTTGGGAAAACGTTCCAACTCCTGGTTTAGTTCACCAACCATGCGTTCGATGACAACTCCCATTTTCTCAAGGATGGGACGTACCAGTCCCTCCCCTTGCTCCAATAGGGCAAGCAGAAGATGTTCTGGCTCCAACTGTTGGTGTTTTTTTGCTGCTGCCACACCAATTGAGTGTTGTATCGCCTCACGGGATTTTGCGGTTAGTTTCTCTTCTTGCATTTTATTCTCCTCCTCTTTTTTTTTAGCTATTTGCAACTGCTCTATTTTGCAAATAGGGACTGTTTGCTATAATTTCAAGGTCGTGACACTTTTTTTATCCACAGCATTGCAAGAGGATATTCTTATAAAACCTTGGGCTGGTTTTATTGCGACACTTCCAAATCGGATAAAAATAGCTAAAATACCACCATGAGAATTGGAATAGATTTAGGCGGAACAAAAATTGAGGCGATTGCTATTGATGGTGATGGCACTATCAAGCAGAGGCTGCGGGTAGCCACACCACAAGGTAACTATACTGCCACACTAGAGGCTATAAAAAAGCTGGTTTCAACCATTGAAAAGAACCTGCCCAGTGGCGACCCCTGCTCTGTTGGTGTTGGTATTCCAGGTGCTATATCCATTGCTAGTGGAAAGATTAAAAATGCCAATTCAGTCTGTCTCATCGGGCAGGATTTACAAGCCGATCTGGCTTCTGTCCTACACCGTCCTGTACGTCTTGCCAACGATGCCGACTGTTTTGCTCTCTCAGAAGCAACTGACGGGGCTGCCAAGGGTAATGAAGTGGTTTTTGGTGTTATTCTAGGAACTGGGGTTGGTGGCGGAATTGTAAACCATGGCAGACTTATCCATGGCCCAAACTCCATAACAGGTGAGTGGGGTCACAACCCCCTACCCTGGCCCAACCCAGATGAGCTACCCGGCCCTAAATGTTATTGTGGCAAACATGGCTGTAACGAGACATTTCTCTCTGGTCCAGGTTTAAGCAATAGCTATTTTATCAAGACAGCACTAAAACTTGATGCCCGTACAATAGTACAACGGGCTTCACATGGTGACACTGCAGCCCAACAAGTGATGGAGCAATATGAAGATCGTCTTGCCCGTGGATTGGCAGCTGTTATAAATATATTGGACCCCCACGCCATAGTTTTGGGTGGTGGTCTATCAAACATAAAACGTTTATATAAAAACGTACCAGTAAAGCTCACAAAATATGTATTTTCCGATAGGGTTGATACCTTGCTAACCAAGGCTCAACACGGGGATTCAAGTGGAGTCCGTGGGGCTGCTTGGCTGTGGCCTGACAACAGTGGTACTATTAACAATTAGTTTGAAAAGTTTATTTTAAGGAACATCACCATGCAACTACCAACCATAGCGATAATTGATGAAGAGGAGTGTGTCCACTCAGCAGACCTTCGTGTTGCCAGTCAAGATGATGGACATGTTGTTTTCCACGGTGTTTTCATGGCAGAAAACCACAACCAACCAGTTATGGAAAAACTGTTCATTCGCATGACCCCCGACGAGGCGATGCTACTAGCAGACGAACTTGTCGCTTGTGCCCAACAACGGGATTAAAAGAGTTTTTTTTAAACTAGAATCTTTTTTCCAGTATCTCTGAAGCAAGCTTGCTGTAGGCCAAGGCTCCCTTGGTTTTTTTGTCGTACCAAACCAGGGGTTTGCCGAAACTTTGGGATTCGCTTACCTTGATGTTTCTCGGTATAAAAGTTGAGAACACCTTATCAACAAAATATTGCTCCACCTCCCCTGCTACTTGCCGCATTAACTTTGAACGGCTGTCAAACATTGTAAATATTATACCCCCAATAGATAACTTGGGGTTGAGCCTACGTTTTGTAAGTTCTACAATATCAACCAGCTGACTCAAACCCTCCAAAGCTAGAAATTCACAGGGCATGGGGACAAAAATCTCATCTGCCATAACCATGGCGTTAAGACTAAGCAGACCTAGAGATGGGGGACAGTCAATCAATATCAGGTCATACTTGTCCACCTCTGCTTCCATCTGCTCTTTTAGACGAAACTCCCTGCCGATTTCACTTACCAGCTCAATTTCTGCTCCACTTAAATCTCTAGTTACTGGGATGATATGGGGATATTCTGGATAGGGAACAACAATACACTCACTTGGGGTACACCGCCCTGACAGAAGATGATAGATAGAGTTGGTAATTTTGTTTTTATCAATACCAAAAGCAGTTGAGGCGTTGCCCTGGGGGTCAAAGTCGATTAACAGTACTTTTTTACCAAGGTCTGCAAATGCTGCAGCTAAATTAACAGCAGTAGAGGTTTTGCCAACCCCACCTTTTTGGTTTGCCAACGCTATTATTTTAGCCATGATATAAGCTTACTCAAAAAAATAATTAAAAAAAATTCCACAAGGCAGAGTATTTGACTTTCGTTAATGTGTCAAGAATTAGCCAAAACATGTATTAACTCAATATATATAAAAAAAGCCAACACCACGAAAAAAGCGAGCAATTTTATTATATTTTGGATATAGATTTTTTAATTGCCATAGTTTACTTATAATGGTTTTTATCTATATTGATGAATTTATAAAAGAATATGCGAGTTTTGTTTGCAAGCAGCCAAAAACCTGTGGTATATATATTGACATATAAATTATATAACAAAGGGATGATAAAAAATGGTAAAGAAACAGATCCTGCCAAATC
>JADFZS010000118.1 GCA_015232405.1 Magnetococcales bacterium
CGCATCAATACTGGGTCAGGCAAATCAAATTGCACCTAATTTTTTTTAAAACGCCTCGAATCGCTTAAGACGGGTTAGGATAGGCAAAATAGAAAATATATCTTTAAAATCGGGCCTTAAACTACCATCTTTTTTGCTGTCACAACTCCTGCAACATGCTGTTATTGAGCACAATTAAAAAGACCACTACTCCCACTCAATAGTGCCTGGGGGTTTTGAGGTTATGTCGTATGTTACCCGGTTTATCCCCTTTACCTCATTTATAATACGGTTGGCAATTTTCGATAGTAGGTCGTGTGGCATGGGATAGGCGGTGGCGGTCATGTAGTCTTTGGTCTCCACAGCCCGTAAAGCCACAACATAATCATAGCTTCGACCGTCACCCATAACCCCAACACTTTTTACCGGCAGAAAAACGGTAAACGCCTGCGCTGTTTTGTAATAGTGACCAGAGCTATATAGCTCCGCCATATATATGGCATCGGCACGACGTAGAAGGTCTGCATACTCCTTTTTAACCTCACCCAAAATTCGCACACCAAGCCCCGGACCGGGAAAAGGATGACGAAAGATCATGCGCTCCGGCAGCCCCAGTTCAAGCCCTGCGTTACGCACCTCATCCTTGAATAGCTCCCGTAATGGCTCCAACAGCTTTAAACCCATCCGTTCAGGTAGGCCGCCAACATTATGGTGGGATTTGATATTTGTCGCCATGCCGGATTTTGCCCCGGCTGATTCAATAACATCAGGGTAGATAGTCCCTTGGGCTAGCCATGTTACCCCAGCAATTTTTTTTGCTTCGGTCTCAAAAACTTCAATAAAGGTATGACCGATAATTTTGCGCTTTTCTTCAGGATCGGTAATGCCTTTTAAACGGGATAAAAACATATCCTGAGCATCAACCCTAATTACCTTCACCCCCATGTGCTGGGCAAAGGTAGCCATGACCTCATCACCTTCATTTAGACGTAAAAGGCCGTTATCAACAAAAACACAGGTGAGTTTATCACCAATAGCACGATGCAGCAGAGCAGCCACTACAGATGAGTCTACCCCACCGGACAGACCCAACAGTACATGATCATCACCGACTATCTGTCTAGCATGTTCAGTCTCATACTCCACAAAACTTGCCGGAGTCCACAACCCATTACAACCACAAACCCGGTTGATAAAAGCATCAACAAAGGCATCGCCATTCTGGGTATGGTTGACCTCAGGATGAAACTGCACGGCAAACATTCCCCGGTCTGTATCTTCCATACCTGCAACAATACCGTTCTGGCTTTTGGCAACAATATCAAAACCCTCTGGTGGGGTGGTAACATGATCCCCATGGCTCATCCAGACACTGCCTTCACCACTACCGGGTAGCAGGGTGTCAAAAAGATCACTAGCAGCTGCGGTTTTGTTAATTGTGGCGTGACCATATTCACGGGTAGCAGATGCCTCCACCTCCCCAGCAAAATGACGGGTCAAAAGATGCATACCGTAGCAGATCCCCAAAATCGGAACCCCCAACTCAAATACTATGGAGTCCACAACCCGTGCATTATCATCATAAACCGATTGATGACCACCAGAGAGAATTATCCCCATGGGTTTAAATGATTTAATCTCATCCACAGGCATATTAAAGGGATGTATCTCACAATAGGTGTGAGCCTCCCGCACCCGCCGAGCAATCAGCTGGGTGTACTGGGAGCCAAAATCAAGAATTAATATCCGCTCTGCATGAATCTCGTTGGTCATACCTGTTTCTCTCTTTGCTTTAACAAAAACTCAATCCATCCTGTAGTTGGGAGCCTCTTTGGTTATGGCTACGTCGTGGACGTGGGACTCTTTTAGGCCAGCACTGGTTATCTGGACAAACTCTGGTTTGGTGCGTAGGGTGTTGATGTCGGGGCATCCGGTGTAGCCCATGGCAGCTCTTACTCCACCGATCATCTGATGGATCAATGGAGCCAACGGTCCTTTGTAGGGAACCCGGCCCTCGACCCCTTCTGGGACCAATTTTTGGGCATCAACTCCTGACTGGAAATAACGATCTTTGGAGCCTTTTGCCATGGCCCCCAACGAACCCATTCCCCGATAGGTTTTATAACTACGGCCCTGGTATAAAAACACCTCACCGGGTGCTTCATCTGTACCAGCAAACATAGAACCCATCATTACCGAAGAGGCTCCTGCAACAATGGCCTTTGCCACTTCACCGGAATATTTTATGCCTCCATCGGCTATTACAGGTACATTGTGTTTGTCGGCCTCTTGGGCGCAGTCGGAAACTGCGGTTATTTGTGGTACTCCAACCCCGGCAACAATTCTGGTGGTGCAGATAGAGCCTGGACCAATACCTACCTTAACCGCATCGGCTCCTGCATCAATTAACGCTTTGGTTCCTTCCGCTGTTGCTACATTGCCACCAATAACCTGCACCTCTGGATATTTCTTTTTAATCCAGGTTATCATCTCCACAACCCCTGCTGAATGACCATGGGCGGTATCAACCACAATGACATCCACCTCTGCCTCTGCCAATGCTGTTGCCCGGCGAAAACCGTCTTTTCCTGTACCGATAGCAGCCCCGGTTCGCAGTCTGCCAGCGGCATCTTTACTGGCTAACGGGTTGGTTTGGGATTTTTCTATATCCTTAACGGTAATTAAACCAGCACAGTGAAAATCGCCATCCACAACAAGCAGCTTTTCAATGCGGTGTTGATGCAAAAGCCGTTTGGCCTCGGACATCGCTACCCCCTCAGCCACAGTTACCAGCTTATCTTTTCCTGTCATAAGATCTGATATCAGGGTTGACTGATCAGTTGCAAAACGAACATCACGGTTGGTCAAAATACCAACCAGTGTGCCGTTGGCTTCAGTTACCGGAATACCGGAAATATTGTGCTTGCGCATTAAATCCGATGCCTGTCGCAATGTAGCGTCTGGTTCTATAGTCCAGGGGTTTGCCACTAAACCAGCCACAAAACGTTTTACCTCACGAACCTGATTGGCCTGTTCTTTAAATGTCATGTTTTTATGGATGATACCAATGCCACCCTCTTGGGCCATGGCGATGGCAGCACGGGATTCAGTAACCGTATCCATGGCTGCTGAAACCAGCGGAATTTTGAGGTTTATCTCTTTGGTAAAACGGGTGGAAAGATCGGTATTGTTAGGCAAGACATCAGAATAGGCGGGAACCAAAAGTACATCATCAAAGGTCAATGCCGTATTGCGGATTTTCATACACTATTTCTCCGGTTTCTACATGGAGACCCAACCAGAATGGTTGAATCGATTCTTATTTTTTATGGTCGAATAATTTGAAAAATCATGTTTTGTCAACAGGTATATAAACATCAGTATTTAACCAGACGAAAAAAAAGAAATTATTTCTCAACAAAAACCACTAATTTTTATATCCCAGACCAATTAGATAATGTTCAGCACTTCTTGCTCTGCTGGCTTTAGGCTTTACAACTTTGACCTTTGCAAACATGGTTCTGGCATGTTTTACCATCTCATGAAATTCAGAACCCTGGAACAGCTTGATCACCGCTGCACCACCCGGCTCTAATACCTGGGCTATAAAAGCATATGCTGCCTCAGCCAGAAGCTCACCACGGGCCATGTCAGCCGATTTAAAGCCACTCATGTTGGGAGCCATATCCGATAGGACCAAATCTGCCATGCTTTGGGGTTCCAAAGCTTTTGTCACCTCTTTTAAAACGGCTTCTTCTAAAAAATCACCCTGTACCACAACAGCACCGACTATCGGCTCTATGGGTAGAAGGTCCACCGCCACTACACGCCCGGTTTTACCTATCAACTTAGCTGCAACCTGACTCCAACCCCCCGGTGCTGCACCGAGATCCACCACGGTCATGCCGGGGCGTAGCAGAGCTGCCTTTTTGCCATGTTTTGTTTGCAGCTCTTTATCTATCTCCAACAGTTTATAGGCTGCTCTTGAACGATACCCCTCTTTTCGGGCCTGAAGAACATATGGATCGTCATGATGTTCCTGCAACCAACGACCACTTGACGGTCTTCTTTTAGCCATAAAATATCCGTTTAGGGGCTAAATATACTTGATGGACAATATTTCAAAATGTCTGTCACCACCAGGAGCACGAACCACCACTGTATCCCCCTCCTCCTTGCCAATCATACCTCTGGCCATGGGGCTGGTAACAGAAATTTTACCCTTTTTAAGATCAGCCTCATCCACACCTACTATATGATAGGTGCTCTCTTTGTCGGTCTCTTCATCCACCACATCAACAGTTGCACCAAAAACCACCTTGTCGCTTTTGATATTGGCAACATCAACCACCTGGGCCAGGGCTATGCTGGTTTCAATCTCTGAGATGCGCCCCTCATTAAAGGACTGCTGCTCCTTGGCGGCATGATATTCAGCATTCTCTTTTAAATCACCATGCTCCCTTGCTGTTGCAATGGCCTCGACAATACGTGCTCTATCGACTGTTTTTCTGCGTTTAAGTTCCGCTTTTAACAACTCAGCGCCCTTTAACGTCATTGGTACTTTCTGGGACATTTAGTTCCCCCCTGATATCTTGAATACCGACCTTTGGTAAATCGAATTGGTTAATCTAAAAAATAGATCCATTTTATATAAACTATATATTCGCTGCCTAGTTTAACAGATCTTTATGATAATCTTGAAGTGCTTTGCAATAAAAACGACCCTCCTTGAAAGAGGAGATCGCTGCAACAGCCGCTTTCATGCCTGCTGTTGTAGTAAAATATGGAATACGGCTTGTTAGGGCAGTACGGCGGATGGAAAAAGAGTCTGCCAATGCCTGTTTACCCTGGGTAGTGTTGAACACCATTGCTACTTCACCATTTTTCATAAGATCAACAATGTGGGGTCGCCCTTCATTAACCTTATTTACGGCCACCACCGGAATGCCAGCCTCACTGAAATGTTGGGCTGTACCCTGGGTGGCACACAGTTTAAAGCCTAAATCAGCAAGCCATCTTGCCGATTGGGTAATAGCTGCTTTATCACCTTGTTTAACCGATATAAATACCATACCTTCCGATTTACTACTAGGACGTGGCAGTATGGTACTTGCTGCCTCCTGAGCTTTGGCAAAAGCCACATCGAAGGAGTCCGCCATTCCCATGACCTCCCCGGTGGATTTCATCTCCGGCCCCAAGACCGTATCAACCCCAGGGAATTTTTCAAATGGGAATACCGCCTCTTTAACTGCCACATGCTCCAACTTGGGCATACGCAACAGCCCCAGCTGTTCCAGACTCTCCCCTGCCATTACCCGCGCTGCAATTTTGGCAAGAGGTACACCAGTTGCCTTGGAGACAAAGGGAACAGTACGGGAGGCACGAGGGTTGACCTCCAAGATATATACCGCGCCATCTTGTACCGCAAACTGTACATTCATCAACCCCACAACACCGACACCACGGGCCAGCAGGTCGGACTGTCTTTCTATTTCGCTTATAATTCCAGGGCCGACTGAATATGGCGGTAGAGAGCAGGCAGAATCACCAGAGTGAACCCCGGCCTCTTCAATATGCTCCATCACCCCACCACATACCACACGCTCGCCATCAGAAACACAATCTACATCGATCTCAATAGCATTGTTTAAAAAGTGGTCCAACAACACAGGATGGTCCGGTGACGCCTTGACCGCAGTGCGCATATAGCGTTCCAGATCCTTCTCATCGTAGACAATCTCCATGGCCCTGCCACCCAGCACATAAGACGGGCGAACAACCACAGGATAGCCAACCACTTTTGCTATGGCCACCGCTTCACTTTCACTTCTTGCCAAGCCATTTTTGGGCTGTAAAAGACCCAGCCTGTTGATCAACTCCTGAAAACGTTCACGATCCTCAGCTACATCAATTGCGTCTGGGGAGGTTCCGATGATCTTTGCCCCTGCAGCTTCAAGATCGTTAGCCAGTTTAAGTGGGGTCTGTCCACCAAACTGCACGATGATACCATCCGGTTTTTCCAGATCGACAATTGCCATGACATCTTCAAAGGTCAACGGCTCAAAATAGAGCCTGTCGGATGTATCATAATCGGTTGAGACGGTCTCTGGGTTACAGTTGACCATTATGGTCTCAAACCCGGCATCTCTTAGAGAGAAAGCAGCGTGAACACAGCAATAGTCAAACTCAATACCCTGACCGATACGGTTGGGTCCACCACCCAGAATCATTATCTTCTTTTTGTTGCTGGGTCTGGATTCGCACTGGCTCTCGTAAGTTGAGTATAGATATGCGGTCTGTGATGGAAATTCCGCTCCACAGGTATCAACCCGTTTAAACACCGGAACAATACCCAGCTCTTTTCTTTTGGTACGGATGACAGCGGCTGGTTTATCCAGGAGTTTACCCAGACGACGATCGGAAAAACCCATCTCTTTTAGCTGACGCAGACGGTATTTATCCAGACTTTGCAAACCAGCTGCAACAAGCTCTTGTTCGGCTTCGATAATTTGTTGTATCTGATCTAAAAACCAAGGATCAACCCCAGTTATTTTGTTGATCCACTCCAGGGTTTTGCCCCGACGAAAAGCATCAGCCAGCAACAGCACATTATCCGGTGTGGGGCTGCTCAAAGCCTGTTTTAGAGCCATGTTCTGCTCTTCAACGGTCTGGTTGGGGTCGGGTTCAAATACCGGGTCAAAACCGTCCAGCCCGGTCTCCATGGAGCGTAACGCTTTTTGGAATGACTCTTTAAAGGTTCTGCCGATGGACATGGCCTCACCAACAGATTTCATCTGTGTGGTTAAAATAGCCTTGGCCTGGGGAAATTTCTCAAAGGTAAAGCGTGGTATTTTTGTAACCACATAATCGATTGTTGGCTCAAACGAAGCCGGTGTAACCCCGGTGATATCGTTCATGATCTCCGGCAGGGTATAACCAACCGCAAGCTTTGCTGCCACCTTGGCAATGGGAAAGCCGGTAGCCTTGGAGGCCAAAGCCGACGAACGGGATACCCGTGGGTTCATCTCGATGATAATCAGGCGACCGTTATCGGGCTTGATGGCAAACTGTACGTTGGAACCCCCGGTATCAACACCGATCTCCCGTAAAACAGCAAGAGAGGCATCACGTAGCTCCTGATACTCCTTATCGGTCAAGGTCTGGGCAGGAGCAACAGTTATGGAGTCCCCGGTGTGCACACCCATGGGATCAAAATTTTCAATGGAGCAGATGATAATGGCGTTGTCATCTCTATCACGCACAACCTCCATCTCATACTCTTTCCAACCCAGCAAAGACTCTTCAACCAACACCTCGGTGGTGGGAGAGATCGCAAGGCCGTTACGGATGATTGTCTCGTACTCTTCCAGGTTATAGGCGATACCACCACCTGCTCCCCCCATGGTAAAGCTAGGGCGGATAATCAGGGGAAATGGAATTTTTTCGTTAATCTCCAGGGCCTCTTCCCATGTGTGGGCAAAACCGGATAGGGGCAGGTCAATACCGATATTCTCCATAGCGGTTTTAAACTTTTCCCGGTCTTCGGCCTTTTCAATGGCCTCTTTGGAAGCACCGATAAGTTCAACGCCCAGCTCTGCTAAAATTCCATCTTCATCAAGTGCCAAAGCCAGGTTAAGGGCGGTCTGTCCACCCATTGTCGGCAATAGAGCATCAGGGCGTTCTTTTTTTAGCAGACAGGAGACAGATTCAACGGTAAGTGGCTCTATATAGGTACGCTGGGCCATCTCCGGGTCGGTCATGATGGTTGCCGGGTTGGAGTTGACCAACACCACCTCATACCCCTCCTCTTGCAGAGCTTTACAAGCCTGGGCACCGGAGTAGTCAAACTCACAGGCCTGACCGATAACAATTGGTCCGGCTCCGATTATGAGAATTTTATTTATGTCGTCACGTTTTGGCATATAATTCTATAATATCTCTTCTAAGGGGCTATTTGGCGCAATTTTCTCTCATCAACTCAACAAATTCCCCAAACAGATAATGGGCATCGTGAGGACCAGGGCTGGCCTCTGGGTGGTACTGCACAGAGAAAACCGGGGCATCTTTTAGGCGAATCCCCTCCAGTGTACCATCAAAGAGAGATTCATGGGTAACTTCCACACGAGCAGGTAGAGTATCTCTATCTACCATAAAACCATGATTTTGTGAAGTAACCTCCACCAGACCCGTGGCGAGATTTTTAACAGGATGGTTGCCACCCCGATGACCAAATTTCATCTTTTTGGTGGTTGCTCCCACTGCCAAACAGAGCATTTGATGGCCCAGACAGATACCAAACATGGGTTTGCCAGATTCAAGCAGATCTTTTATCGTGGCAATGCCTTCCTTAACCGCATCGGGATCACCAGGACCGTTGGATAAAAACACCCCGTCCGGGTTCATAGCCAATATCTCATCAGCCGAAGTGGTGGCAGGAACCACGGTAACACTACACCCTGCTCCGGTTAAATTGCGCAATATATTGTGTTTTACGCCAAAATCCACCGCCACAACCTTAAACGGTTTTGCATTAACATCAACAGGTGGTACATCATCCAAAGAGCGAATATGCCAGGGGTTCTCTTTCCACTCTATATCCCCACCCTGCCATTGATGGCTTTTTTTACAAGTGACCTCATTAGCCAGGTTCATACCCTCAAGACCGGGCCACGCCTTGGCTTTTGCCATCAGGGAGTCACTATCAAAATCGGTGGTGGACAAAACCCCACGCTGCGCCCCTTTATCCCGCAGCAGTGTGACAAGATGCCGGGTGTCTATACCTTGAATTGCCGGTATTTTATGACGGGTTAAAAAGTCTGTGAGTGATTCCTCACAACGCCAGTTGGATGGAATACGGGAGGACTCCTTTATTATAAAGCCTCTTATCCAGGGTCGATCAGACTCCATATCCTCGCTATTTATCCCGGTGTTGCCAATCTGGGTATAGGTCATTGTGACCATCTGCCCAGCATAGGAGGGATCGGTCATGATCTCCTGATATCCGGTTAAAGAGGTATTAAAACAGACCTCCCCAACCTCTTCGCCCACAGCACCACAAGACAGCCCATCAAATCGCGAGCCATCCTCCAGCATCAGCACTGCCCTGCCTGATTTGTTCGTCATTATATTGATAATACCCAGTCGTAAGAAAGTCTCCAGAGTGTCGTGTTTTATACTCCCATTAACAGGAATAAGTCAACGAATCCAGAACTCACACAGGAGAGATTTTTGCAAGAAATCCTGAAACATCAAACTTTATCGGCATCTTTACAAAAAAGATGGCGTTCCTTGGGATCTCCAGCACCATAGGTTTCACCATTGGCAAAGGGGCGGAAGCGATCAATGAGTTCTGTGTTGTGATAACCAGCTAAACTGTCTATTTTTTCTGATGGGAGATTTAATAAAGCAACTACTTGCTGGCGACATGCTTCACGTAAGTCGGGGCGAGTTCCGGCTATACTGTGGAGTAATTTAATAATACCGAGAAAATCATCTTGGCTTTTTAGAAAATCATTAATCTTATAAAAACCTACCTGTTCTTTCTTGTTTATAACTAAATTGTGTATAGCAGTTGCAATAAATAATAGTGTTGTATTTTCTTCACCTTTATAAGAAGCATCTAAATCCTTTTTGCTGGGGAGACGTTCTTCATTGCTTAAACAAACTGAGAGATAAATCCGATATAATAATGATCTAATATCACCATTTTCACTCTCAAAATATGACAAAGCCTTTTCATAATACTCTTGCCATTCTAACCCACTATATAAATGAATCCGCCCCTTGTTCATACATAGATATGGGTTTTTAGGATCAAGCTCTAATCCTTTTGATATATATGATAAAGACTCCTTGCACTTTCTAAAAATATAAAATGTGATTAGCCCAAGACCATTCCATGGATCTAAATAACCTTTATCTAGATTAATTGCTGTACGATATTCCTTTTCAGCCTCCACATAATATCCATAATATCCTGCTAATAAATTACCCAAATTGTTATAAGCATAAGAATATTTTGGATTAATCTTTATAGCTTGCCTGTATGCTTGTTCTGCATCTTCATAGAGCTCAAAATGTTCTGAAAGTAAAATACCTAAATTGTACCAGACATGTGAATCTTTTGGGTTTACCTCCAATGCTTGATCATAGGCTAATTTTGCCTCATCTTTTCGGCCCAAATGATCTTTTAGTAAATTTCCCAAATTGTTCAATGCCGAAGAAGATTTTGGATTTCGTGCAATTGTTTTACGATAAGCCGTTTCTGCCTCTTCATACCTTCCCAATACTTCTTGTAATAAATATCCCAAAGCAAAACTACTGTCACCAGTATGGTCATTTTCTGCCATCTGACGAAAATGACCAACAATTGGTTCTATTTTATTGATCAGATCAGGCCAACGTTTTTGAAGTATCTTTATAAGTTCAACATATCGCCATAAATCAACCTTAAATGGTTCTTCTACAATAGCATCTAGAATTGATTCTGCTTGCTCGGTTTTAGCATTTGGTTGCCGCTCAATAATCGCCATCCTTCCCCAAGGATCTAGAGCCGAGCTATTTATTTTAGTTTGTAAATTATCAGGTAATTTATTTTCTGGGGAAATTTTCAAAATATTAGCAACAAGCAGTCGCCAATATATAAAATATCCCTCCCAACTTTTAAAAACACCTCGCCCCTCTAAGGGCAAAAACAACATAACCTCCTGACCCTCTTTTTCTCCCAACAGTAGCTGCGCCCAACTTAGTTGATGTTGAAACAACTGGGATATCAATTGTTCTCCCCGTTTTGCATCAAAATCAGCAAACTTACGTCCCTCCTCCTGGAACATTTCAACTAGTGATTCCATCTTGAACTGGCTCAACTCCGACCAGTTATCGATTATCTTCTTTTTAGCCTCTTTACTCTGTGAGATAGA
Source organism: Magnetococcales bacterium (assembly GCA_015232405.1). GTDB lineage: Bacteria > Pseudomonadota > Magnetococcia > Magnetococcales > JADFYX01. The sequence goes on from JADFZS010000118.1 coordinate 10,899, forward strand.
GCTAGACAAGCCGTTTAGGAGCTGTTCTCGAAGATCTTTCAGCTTAGGGACAACAGGGAGTTTTTTACGGCAATAAGCATCAATTTTCTTTTTATTTCCAGCAAAAGGCCAATGCCAGTTTGGCAACTTTAATAGCGGTGAGAGATATATTCCCTCTTTTACAGATGGTACAGGTTTACCACCATCTCCACTTTGCACTTCACCAAACATTTGCTTATCAACAGTCAGGTTAAAACCAGTTATGCGTTCGGCTTGACGCTGCAACTCTGCCATGCTCTCTTCGGGGGTCTGTTTGGCCTCATCTGCTAAATCCTCTGCGATTATATTGATAATATCCCAGTATGGGTGAGGCTTTCCCAGAACAAGATCTTGTTTGATTGGTACATCAGTCAGGGCCAAATGGGGGGTATAGGGGATGGAATAGATTCTGGGGCGTGGCTCCTTTTTTGTCTCCCCTTCAAACGAGAGACAGTTGTCCTTTACAATTTTTACACCCCTTTCCATAGCAGCCATGGCTTCTGGCTGGTCGTGAACATGGATCGGTACTGGGGAGAAGGCTACCAACGCTTGCTCGGCAAAACGGCCCGGTTTTATTCTATCAGGGCGCAGACTCTTTAATGTTATCTCAAGACCGTGGAGATTTTGATGGTTCAAGCCGGAGACCAACACCACCCTGTCAGCCATATAACCCATTGTCAGATCAACCAGATCAGGATATCCGGTTCTACAATCAATTAGCAGATAATCAACGGGTCTGTCTGCCCCTTTGGGGGTAAATTCCCATAGATCTTTAAGAAACATCTTGGAAAAGGCCCGTAAAGCCCGGCTTTCACTATCTTCATTTTCTCCCCCATCTTGTGGGGGGATTTTATGCTTTTCCACATTTTGATAGTTTTTTTTCTGGGGTAGTGTGGTTTTACCAGCTGGTAGCACCAACAAACGACCATTTCCGCTCCACCTACCATCCTTCTCCTCAGATTTCATCTCTCGCAATAATTTGCTAGGTGGAAAAAAGCCAAAGGTATCTTTATCTTTGCCACTTGTTCCATAAAAAGTTGCAAGCAGATCACTGCTACCAAAATCTTTTAAGTCAGGGTCGGGATGCTCCTGCAAACGTGGGGAGTAGCTAACACCAGGGGCGTTGAGATCCATATCCGCAACCACAACCACCTTGCCACGGTCAGCCCAACGCACAGCAAGATGCATCAACATAGCCGTACGCCCAACACCACCTTTAAATGAATAGAAGGTAAATACTTTCATTGTGTTAGTGAGTTGTCACTCCGAGGGCTGATTGTATGGATATTTTGCCGAAATCATTACAGGCACTTAATGGTATTTGCTTTTCATCCATAACCAATTCATCTTCTTTTACTGGACCTGAATCACACCTCAATTCTACCAACTGTGCCAAAGCACTATCTTCTATAACTATTTGCTCACTATTGGGGGGTAAAACTTCTTCAGCTCTAGGGCCAAGGGTTAAATAGTTTTCCCTGCCATGTTTCTGCCGAGATACAAGTTCACTTTTTTCCAACATATTAATAATACGGGTAAGATTAGCCTCCCCCAACCCTGGGATTTGTTTGCGGAGCAGTTGTTGCCGGATTATTTTATGTTTATCCAGCAAAGCCATAATTTCCGGCACATACCGTCTATTTTTCACCTCATCAGGAATTTTATGGTCTCTTGCTGCCAGACGGTCTTCCAAAATATCCTGTAAAACACGCCAACGACTGGCATAAGGAAGAGAAAAAGAGTTTAGCATCCCCTCTCTTTTTGGATGGCACGCGACATCTTCCAGGTGAACCGCCAAATCCTCCATCTCTTCCGATGAGGCCCGGTTACGCAATAAGTGTGAGAAGCGGATACGGTAGGCTAAATCTAGGGCTCTGACCATATACTCTTGCCAATTTTTTACCCTATTTACAGCAGCAAGGATATCATCAAGTTTAGCCGTTTGGCCCAACCATACAGGGTCCGATTTTGTTAGATCAATACTCATATCAACTATTGTAAACTATTTTAATGGTAAATCCAGACAATACTTTACTACACTTTACAACAGATCGGTCAATCTATAACAGGAATTGAGAAAATTCTCTGTTCGGGAGTAATATTTCTACATTTTTCAGACTGTTCATTCTCTGTTTTATCAACAAAATCACAGTAGACAAAACCGTGTTGGTTATCCTCATATGTACCATCAAAACATTGATTGGGAATAAATGACCTAGTACCACAAAGATTAGCCATAGTCTTGGTCTGTCGCTTGTGCGCATTAAGACCAGAAAGTGATGACATAGAGGGAACCAACATCCAATCTGGTGACAAATCTTGCCAAGGTAGTTGGGTTTTTTGGTCCTCTTCTAAATAATCTCTGCAAATAGCAAGTGAAAAAACTCCAAAGGGTGTCTCAAGTAGGGTTATTGCAGTTCCTGGATATATTATTTCTGAACAAACAGATGTTCCAAATGCAAGAATTTTGTCATGTGCAAACAACTCCCACCCTCTGCCATCAAAAACAACAGCCCTATTTACAGGAATTTCTGCATTAATATTTTGATCTATTTCGTGAAAGCTACCAGCTACCACCATAAAAAATTGATGTTCATTTGTTTCTAGCCATCTAGAAATAACAGCTCTTTGTTCAGGACTAACACTTAACTCTGGCATAACAACCACATGGGATTTTTGTTTACTTGCCTCTTTAAGGCAAGAAATAATACTCATCTCCCTACGCTTGGCTCCACTCATACTTCCTTTTTTAGTTTTATTATCCGAATCTGGGCAAGGCAAAGGGTCAGAAAAACCGGAAGTTATACATTTTTTATCCTTCATACCTCCCCAATCTGGACCTACCCCATCTTGAAATGTGCCTAAGTAAACCCTTAAATAGGTCTCTTCATTTTCAATAAACTCTCTTAACTGTCTGTTTAAATGGCTACAATTTTCAGACATGTTAATTAAAACACCAGAATATTCCATTTTAAAAATGCGATGATAGAGCAGATAATTCAGTGGATGCCCATCTTGCTGCTTGTGAACAGTTTCAACAGAAGCTTGTTGGCGGAATAGAATATGCCAAAGAGTATTATTAAATGGAAATTCATAGCAAGATCTACTACCTACTTCCGTAACTCTATAGGAATACAGTGCTCTATCCAGACCTGCGAGAAGAAGCAGTGGTGAATACCTTTGGGATATACTGTTAAAAGCTGTATTTGCTGATGCTAAATCAGAAAACTCACTCTCCAGATAATCTGCAAGAGGACTCCTCAGTGATTTTAGATCTTTTTCCCAAGCTTTGGGATTATCTTTTTTTGTTAATTCTTCACGCAGAAAAAACGTGGAATCCCCAACAAGCCTTCCCCATATTTCTACCATGTGTTCATACAGGCTTGCCGGGGTATCAATTCCACTCATTTATTGTCAGGCTATCAACACCTATTTAGCAACAGGTTTTGCAGCGGGTTTTGCTGCTTTTGGTGGGGGGTATACATCTTTTAAATCTAGTGTATAGGTTTCAAGGATGGCATCGATCTCTGCTTTACAGGCACTTATTTTCTTTGCCCGCTGCTGTTTTGCTATGCTCTCAAGCTCGTTTAAGTTCTCTGTGGATAGTTCACATAACTTTAGCGACTCTATCAAAGCCTTGTGATCTGGTAATGTCTTTTTGTTACTCTTACCCATTTAATCACTCCTTAAATAATATTGTAGATAGGTTCTATATAAAATTCTCCGGCATTGGCATATATTTTCGAGGATCAATCTTCCAATCGGTTGCGGATTCCAGCTTTGCGATTTTATATCCGCTTAATTCATCATCTTTAAAATCA
>JADFZS010000119.1 GCA_015232405.1 Magnetococcales bacterium
GAGGTTTTGCCAGATTTTATCCTGAGGGTTTGGATTGGCAACCCATCCCATGCCGTATCGCCTCAATAGCCACGACCGGTTCCGCCCAGCTTACGGAGGTTGCCCTCTCACTGGAGCATGGTGGAGACGCTCCCACCCAACAGAATGCGGAGGGAGACTATATACCCAAGAGTGCAATCTATCGGGTAGTGCTTGATACCACCGCCAATTTTTCCAGTCCAGCCCACGTTTTGCGTGGCTCCATCACCCTTGAAGGAACCCAGATAACACCAATCTCCGAAATTATCCGTCTTGGGCAGGAGGTGTGGGTCAAGGAAACTGGCTTTTAACGTATATCCATTTGGAGTGTTAAATAAAAACTTGTGCAAGCAACTGGTTGGATAAATTTTATGTCATGACCATCTCAGGTCACGGCACCAGATCCTCTGTCCACTCCGCATCTGTTCCGGCACCATCAACATCTCCGCCTATCAGGGCGACAAATGTCAATAAAGCCTTGCGGGCGTTGCCGATTGGGTGGTAGAAGGCATCCCAGTTGTCGTTGCCTTCACCATCATAAAGAGGGATGACATGCTGAAATTTCCACGCCTCCCGCATTTCGATGATGGCACTGTTGCAACGTTTTTCAATATCTTCCAGATCTTTAAGTGAGAGTATTCCCTTTTGCCGCTTGCTGCGCAGCAACAGCTTGCGCCGCTGAATATCTGCCACCATGGCGGCAAGATCAACTTTGCGCTCTGGAGCCTTTAGATGGATGATTTCATCTCTGGAGAGGGGTGATAGAAAAACCGAGAGGGTAGGAAACTGTTCAAATATGCCTGCCGTCCTCAATTTGTCCAATATATAGAGGTTTCCTTCATAAAAGGGAATATTACCGGCATCCAAAATCTGCTGGATTTGGGCAACCTTCAAAGCCTGCAGGTCATTTCTGACCTCAGCGACCACATAGCCCTTTTTATCTCGCAACTGTTCGATTTCAGCACGGGGTCGGAAAAAAAAATCGACTCCATCCTGCTCACCGGGACGGGTATCACGATCATTAAAAAGCACCAGCTTGCGAAACCTGCTGGCAATTTCCGGGTAAAACCTCTGCAACGCGCTATATAGCGGTCCTTTACCGATGCAGGAGGGGCCGGTCAATACAACAAACTTATCCATTATTCACCCCGATTTAGCCCGCATATCTCACCAGGGTTCGTATGGTGAGATATGCGGGTTGGTGCAGATAACCGCCATTCCCGGATCTGTCAGTTGGAAGCATGCGCCATGCACGTTTGTCCAACTGACAGGTTCAGGCTAAACTATCTATTCTCCAGCCAAGCGTTTTTCCAACATTTTTCTGGCCATGGGAGGCAGGTTGGGGTTTTCAAGCTTGCGGAGGATTTTTTCCCGGACGTGTGGCGGTAGTTGTTTTTTGGCTCCACCGCCGGAGGTTGCAGCACTTTCTTGTGAAGCTCCCCCTCCGGCATTGGAATATCTTTGTGGAGTAGGGCGTTCGGCTCTACTCTTTTGCATCTTTTTGCGCATCTCCTCCTGTTTTTGACTGCGATAACGACCGCTCCAAAGATGGTTGCCCGAGTCAGGATCACGCAGCCGCAAGGTTTGTGAATTTTTTGGCAATGAACCGTCCTGACGGCGGATGGTGGCGGCATAGATATTTTGTTCGCCATGTTTTTCAAACTCGGCACCCAAAACGGTTATCGTTTCGCCATTTTTAAAGCTGATGTTTTTCTGCTCGGCATACCATTGTGGGCAGACGTGAACAATAAAAGAGCCTTTGGAGCTTTCCAATGTAACGTGAAGCCCATTTTCTCCCATATGCCGATTGTAGGAGATTTCACTACTGCGAACTCTTCCCTCAACCTTCAATACGCTGTTTTTGTCATAGGCTTTCATGCCTCCACTACCGGGTCCATCTCCCCCCATGCCTCTTCCTCCCATGGCGGAAGAGCCAAAACCACCTATAGGCCCGGCAAAAGATGGCGAATGAAACATCACCATGGACAAAACAAATAACGACACCATCAATAATGAACGCTGCATCTCTTCCCCCTATATCAATTAGTTTTATGATTGATCAAAAAAATTGGCGACAACTCACGTCGCGCCAACAACCATCTGTCCGCCAACATTTTAGCTGCGGGGGATGATATCATAAAGATTTGTCAATTTGTTCCATTTTTATAGAGATAATCCCGACCAAGCACGGGCAAAATCACCCCAATACTAATGACACAGATTAAACTGTTTGTTAATAAACAAGGATTAACCTAATAAGGCACCGTGACCAGCATATAGATTACCCAGGCGACAAAAATTATTGGGGGAACGACATCAACAATTGTCTCCCAGGCACTCTCTAACAGTGTGCTTGCTTTGCGGGTGGGTTGGTGGGAATAGTGGTCATGAGTTGTAGTGGTCATCGGCTCTCTCCCATGGTATTTAAAGTTACCATTTAGACAACCGGCAGGTGGTGTTGGTTGCCGATTTACAGAGCGCGCGGGGAGAAAATTTCATGCAATCCTGGAAGTATCTTTCAACCCCAAATGTAGGCCGGATTTTGAGCAAAAAAATTTTCGCAAATCTTGAACTAAATTGACGCAATTGCATCCAAGTATTTAAGGGCTAGATAGGACTCGCAAGTGGAGATGGAAATGCCTTGAACGTATATATCGCCAGCCTGGGCGAAATGCGGTGCGGTTCGTCAGGAGAGGGTGGAGATTGATTGAAAGAGGTTGATTATACGCTTGGTTCGGTAGGGGTTCCGTAAAAACAAGACACCCATCTCCGAGCCCCCTATACCCCAGAGGTTACGAGGGTAACCTTGAGCAGGGTCGGTTGCCTCCTCCCGACCCTGTTTTATTGTCCGCTTTTTAAAAATCCCATCGCAAACTTCCAGATTGCTCTGGTACAAGGCTTTTGCCATTGGCGGAAAGCTACCAACATTGCTTGCAACCAAATTGATATATTGGTCAAAAATAAAAATTTGAATTCCAGCATCCTTCAAAACGCCCATGGCCCAGGACAGCTCCACCAGATTATCCTAAATTTGGCGGTTGAACGTATGCACATGGCGCAAGTTTAGGGTTCATTGCCTTCAACAACTCCACCATCGACAAAAAACTACATTTTTGGGGTATCAACAGAAATCACTGCTTCAACTCCAACCACCTCCGCGCTATGCAAGACACCCTCAGGTACTAAAATCCCATCACCGGCTTTTAGGATAATAGCTTCATCGCCCATGATGATTTTAAATTATCCTGCAAAGACAGCAGCTATTTTTTCCTGGTCGTGTGTATGCGGTGGAAAACTGGTTCCCGGTTGGTATGTGTAGCGTTGTGGGAGGTATCCCTGATAGTGCCTATCGAGGATCATATCTTCTTCAGAATCCCAATGTTCAATGTTGATCATTTGTATAATTGGAGCGGTGGACCGGGTAATTTATTCCTGTTGCCAAAATTGCAATGGGCAGTGAGTAACATACGCAGGCAAATTTTGATGCGATAGCTAAGAATATCTTCAAGGGGGGTATTGTTTCGCGCCATCATGTTGGGGGTTGAATGTCACGGGTTGATTAAAAATGTGCGATAAGGCAACTATGCACTGGGAAAACATGTTGTTTCCCATTATTATCAGGCAGGTTTGATATGGTGGAGCGGGATGTTGTTGTGGTGTCAAACAGTTCCCATCGAGAGGGGGTGGGTTGATAAGGTTTAACAGGTTTAGCAAAATAATTTAAAAGTGGGGAAGTTAATGAGCTCATCAGAAATGTGGAAAAATAAGCTGCTCTCAAAAAAATTGCTGAAGCATGTGCCTTTTTTTCATCCCTTCACCGATGAAGAGTTGGATGATCTGCTGATAGAAAATGATTTTTTTACCACGGTTGAGACTGGCAAGACTCTAATCGAGGTGGGAACCGAATATGATAAAGATCTGTTTATCTTGATCAAAGGGGAGGTGCAGATTACCGACCAAAATGGTGAACACATCACATATTTGAAGTCTGGTGAAATATTTGGAGAAATATCCTTTCTTACCAAGGGCTGCCACATCACCAACGTAGTTGCCTTATGCGATCTCGTAATCTTCCAGATCACCAATAATATTTTTGATAAAGTCAGCAAAGATTTGCAGCTACGAATCAAGGATGGTCTCATTCTAACCCTTGTTACCAAACTGGAAAATACCAATAAGGAGTTGGTTGCCAAGGATAGATCCAACCTTGCGTTGCTAAACAAAGTCCGTGAGTTAACTGGTGGTTAGCTTGTTTAAAGGAAAGCTGAGCAAAACTCCGGGCATTTATTGTTGTTATAGGGCAAAAATTCTCAGTCGATACTCCATATATATCTGTGAATAGTCATCCCACCATAAAACCCGAAACGGCATTTTTTAACTTTTTTTCCGCAACCACAAGGGGGTGATGCGCTGCGACCATTTTTTTTGGTCAGATCGGTTATGGAAGGATGACGAGAATGGGGCAGGGGGTGTCATGCCCTCCTAGGTTTGATCTTCCACTCTTTAAAGCCAAATGCCGGTTGATCATCTTTAAGAACCAGCGTATGTAGAGCCTCCCTGAACGAGGGGTGGGTAAGCCGAGGCAGCAAATCCTGTTTCATGCGTGATGTGTCGCAAAAATAGGGAGTGCGCCCAATGCGTATAAAATCTCTTGTCAACGGCGTTTTGGTGCCAAATATTGTCGCCATTGATTCCAATATCCATGCCGCTACTTGAATGCCAGCACCAGGAACTCTCCTGGGTTTTCCTAAACCAAGGTGGCTGCAGGTTTCATCCATAAAATTTTGTAAGGTGGTAGGGTCATCATCTCCCAGAGGATAGATGCCATGGATATCCGGCTTTTCCAGAGCCGCCTGACAGCAAAGATTAAAATCGGATAGGGATAGAAGGTGTACCGGGGTATTTTCCGGCCAGACCGCCAACATGCGAAAACGTGCAAGGATACGGGCAAATTCAATCATAAGTAGGTCAGCTCCATAAATCATCCCTGGCCTAAGTGAAATGGCTTTCATGCCGCTTTTATCACTCATTTGCAAAAGATATTTTTCCGCAGCCAGCCGGGTACGGGCATGGATGCTGGTTGGCGTTGCATCCAAGCGGCCACGACAGGGAGCTTCTGGGCTGGTCGGGCCTTCCACATGTGGAAAGCTTACCAGGATGAAACGATCTACCTCTTCTTGAATGGCTACGTCAATCATGTTGATTGCGTTTTGGGTGTTGGTGATGGGAAAATGTCGATCTGGCCGAGGGGCAAACAACACACTGCCAAAATGGATTATCGCATCACATCCCCGGCTGGCAGCTATCAGGGTTTTTGGTTGCGAAAGATCGCATTGAAATAGTTTAACGCGGTCATGCCGAGAAAGATCTGACGGTAGGGTTTTCCGGTGGATCATAAGGTGCAAATGGTGCTTTGTATCCCGTAGAAGGTGTCGGGCAAGAAGCGTTCCCAGATTTCCGGCCGCACCGGTGATTAAAATGCGCATATCGTCTCCTTCAACCTAGAAACGGCAGTTGTTAGCACATAATTGGCAGAACCTCTTGATTCATCTGCCGTAGTAGAAAAAAGTCTCATCACCCATTGGGTGACTTTGATTTTTTCTACTACAGCAGCCAAACCAATATGTTGCGCCACTCATGCACTCCCAACTGCCGTTTCTAGGTTCAAAATTAAAAATCAGGTTTATAAATCATCAGGTAAAAAATGACCAACACCGACAGGAAGGCGGGCCAGCCGAGGGCAAACCATATACGAAAATAGCGATAGTAGAGGGGTGGCAACACCTCTCCAGATTCAATAGCCTGCGTCGCCAGCTTTTGCATGCGAATTTGCAGCCAGACAACCGGTATCCAACAAGCTCCGACAATCAGATAAAGAGTCAATGCCGCCAGCAACCAGCCGGTATCTAATGGATATTCCATAAGCAACATCATCCAGCCTCCGGTGACCAATTGGATCACCACGGCAGGTGCGGTAAATAACCAATCGGCCAGGACCACACTGCGAGAGACTGTTGCGATGGCCTTTATGTTGCGGCTGAAATGGGCCATCACCATATGAAATGCCGTTCCAAGACCGGTGCCGAACAAAAGTGTGGCACTGATAATGTGTATATATTTCAAGGCATGATAATCCATGGACTCACTCCTCAAGAATCATCATCACACTGGTGGCGGCCAACAGAGGTAGGTTTTTGGTCAATGGCCCGAATGGTTGGGTCAAAAACTCGGGCAGATAGGTCAAGATGATGGTGGAATAGGCCAATATGAACAGGATCTGCAATCCACCGGCTAGACGGGGATGAAATGGGGCCAATAGCATCAACCCCAGAATAATGTTGATGGCGGCGGCTCCATGCAGCAGTAGGTATGATAGCTCCACTTCAAAGCCAATTTTGGCCAGGAGTGCATACCCTTCCTGGTTTGTTTCCAAAACCAAAAGAGGCAACACTCCAGAAATAATCCAGAAGAGTCCCAAAGCCCAGCGTAAGGGCAAGCGCAAAGGATCCAGCCGCGCCTCCCATAAATCTGCCCGGGTGGCAGGTTCTGCCCCCATTGCCTCTTGCAACGGTCTGGCCGCAAAAGGCTCTTCCCCGGATGGAGGAGAACCGGAACGCACGTTATCCCGCATCAGCATGGTCAAGGCTTCGCTGTTGAGAGCGCCAAGGGGGATTATGTCACCAATCCGGGCAGCCAATCGCAACATCCCTTCGGGGATTGCAATAAACCGCCCTTTTGAAAGCCCCAGCCACCTGCGAAAAGCGATGGTCAACTCATCGGTACTCATGGGCTCTGGGCCGGTGGCCTCAATCCAGGCTGGGGCAGACTCCCTGTTGCCGGTGATGGTAAAGACCATTTCAACCAAGTCATTTATGTGAATGGGCTGAATACGCCAGGAACCCTTGCCCAGGCGTGGCATGATGGGAAATGCGGCCTGGACGGCAAATAATCCGTTACTGTCGCCGCCGCGCCCGATCACGACTGAGGGACGGACAATCGTCCAGTGCATCTTGTTGCGCTGGGGGTCAAGGCCCGCCAGGAAGGCATCTGCCTGACCCTTGGATTGATAATAACGAGTGACCCCAGCGGGGTCGGCACCTAATGCCGAAATTTGGATAACCTGTTTTACACCAGCCTGAAAGCAGGCTTGAAACAAAGATTGTGGACCGGTGGTATGAACCTTCTCCATCCTGTTGCCGGCTCGATTACCAATGACTCCCGCACAATTTATAACTACATCCACCCCTTCAAGGCGTGGTAGCCACTCCATCAATCCACCTCGGTTAAAATCAATGGCGATCAACTCGGCACCATGCAAGGGTATCCGCAACTTTTCAATGTTGCGACCACAGCCGATCACCCGGTTTCCCTCGGCCAAAAAGCGGCGTACCATACGTCTGCCGACAAAGCCTCCTGCACCTACTATCAATATATTCACGGTCATGTTCCTTTCAGTACCTTCATGGATAATGGGGCATTGTGTTTTGCCGGTCGTATATCCTGCTGGTTGGTTGGATTTTGCAGAAAACTGTCCAAAGTTTTGGGGTTGGGTTCAAATCGAAGATGCAAAATAAAATCACCAATTTCCGCCAACCAGACCCGTGCCATGCGGAAATAGCACCAGCGCAACCCCAGGCGAAAGCGACGATCAGGGTGCAACAGCAGTCGCCACAAAGCGGTGGGCCGCAGGTGATATACCATCTCCAACCCTTTGACCCAAAAAAATGTCTGCCAGTGGGTCAGATCTTCCACCGCCAGCACTTGATGGCGATAATCCCAGCGACCAAGGTCGGTCTGGACTACGGAACGTGCCATACTTTCCCGGGCAAATGGTGTCCAACTGTGAGGGGTGGCATGAAGGGCATTAAGAAAATCCGGGTTATAAGCATATAGACTGCGAAGCGTGTCCAAAAACCCGATTTTATCATCAGCCTGAAAGCCGATGACATGTCCGGCCATGGAAAGAATTTTATTTTGCCGCAGCAGAAACAGTGCCCGGTAATCATCGGCAACGGAAGACCCTTTACGAATCAAACGGATGGTTTTTGGATCGGTGGTTTCAATTCCCAGGTTGACGCAAACAATACCCGCCTTGCGGTATAGAGGAAGCAGGTCGGCATCTCGCACTATATCTGCTGCCCGCATGCCGCAAAAAAGGGACATGGGAAGATTGCGGCGACAAAGTTCTTCCAAAAATTGCCGCCACGCTTTCCGGGAGACCGCCGGATTTTCATCGGCAATGTTGATAAACCGTATACCATGATTGCGATAGAGCAGCTCAATTTGATCAACTATCTTGACCGGATCTCTTCGTCGCCATCGTTGCCAAAAACCGTTTTGTCCGCAATAGCTGCATTGGTGGGGGCAGCCACGGGATATTTGGATGGCTGCGGCCCGGCCAACACCCCAGCATTGATATAGATCCCAGTTTTTTATCAATTCCCAGCCGGTTCTGTATTCATCAAGGTTTTCTATGAGAGGGGCATTTTTTGTCTCGATAATTTTGTTGCCATCCATAAACGTCACCCCTTGGATGTCGGCAAGGGATAAACTGTTTTCCAAAGCGTTTGCCACCAGCGATGCTGTTCGTTCACCCTCGCCACGGACGATAATATCCACCACGGGATCCGCCTTTAGTATGGATCGAGCATGATAGGTGGGATAAACGCCTCCATAAACAATGGGAATATTTGGCAGGTGCCGTTTTATAATGCGAGCTAGGGCCATACTTTCTGGATGGGCGGTGGTAGAGCCGCTGTGGCCTATCATTATTAAATCAGGCTTTGTGGCAAAAATCTGCTCGCTTGCCTCTCTTCGGGAAAAACCGTGGGCATCCACATCCAGCAGTGAGACCTGGTGTCCTGCATCAGACAAGGGGCCTCCAATGGACAGCAGCCCCAACGGAATCTGGTTGCCGATACCGATCCTGGTGGAAAATACCGGGGAGTGTGGGCTCACTAAAATGATGCGCATAAAAATGATCCTTGTGATGTTCTTAGAGGTTTGATGATTCATCCATTTGGATAAATACTTCCGCAAACCCCACGCCAATTCTTATCACATTGAAAACCCTTGCTTTTATTTTTAAGATGCTCCAATAATGTTTACATGGTTAACGGTTTGAGTTGTGGTTCTGTTAACTGTGGTTAGCATAAGGGGAGTGGTATAATGTCTTATCTGAACGTTGTTTATCAGTTTGCCTTGATTGGCACTATAATTTTGTGTCTGCTGCTTTCCATCGCAATATGGAAAAAAGCTGGAGATGTGCCGGGAATCAGGTATCTGCTACGTTTTGTGTTGGGCACCTCCGCAGGCATAGGCGGCTTTTGGTTGATCTCCACCCCAGACGAGTCAATGTGGCGGTTGGGAGAGTTTTTGGTCGCGACATCGCCTCTGGTGGCGGGATTGTTTAACCATTTTGCCTATCGGTTCAGCTCTGCATTTTCCTCTTCGGCCAATGAAAAAAGTGCAGTCAAGATTGGCTATATAATTGGTGTGGTGGGAACCCTTTGGTCCTGGTTTAATGGGTTGGGCTCTCCCGTGAGCGTTGAAAACCTGCCGAGGAGTTTGATTCTCTCATATTCGGGTTGGGGTATGGTGGCAATGACACTGGCTGTAACAACGCTCGGACATGCAAGGTTGTTTGCATCTTTGACTACTGCTGAACCTCAGCAACGGCGGCAGATTCTGGCGGTCATAGGGGCCTCTTTATGGGGCTTTTTGGCTATAGCGGGCTTTTTTCTTCCCTCCTTGGGTGTTGGTACATTTCCCTATTTGGTTGTTCTTCTTCCCGGCTATCCTGTTTTGTTGGTCTATGGACTGATGCGTTATCAGTTGATGGATATAAATGTTTGGGCGCAAAGGACCGTCTCATGGCTGCTTTTGACCATCCCCATTACCGGAGTCGGTGTGGGGGTGTTGGTATTGTTGGCATCCCCGGAAGAAAACCCCATTTCGCTGCAGGTGTGGATGATGCAGTTTTTTTCGCTGACAGCAGCTTTTTTGCTTGTTGATACCATTCGTAGTTGGGCGGATCGACTGATATATCCCGGTAGCCACCTGGATCATTGGAGGCCGCAAAGCTGGAGCGCGGCGTTTGCAGAGGCAGAAGATCTGCCTGCGTTGGCTAAAAAGGCCAGACAGCTTATCTCTACCCATCTAAAAATGGCGGTCGCCGTGCATATCCTGCCTCCCCATGAAAACGAGTGTGACATACCTGAATCACACGTCCCAACCATAATCTGCCACATTCAGGACAACACATGGACGCACATTTTGAAGGGGTGGGACAATGCACCACCTGGACCCCGGCTGGCTGGTGATCTGTTTGGGCGACTCATTAGCGATTCAGCCCACCGTATAGAGCATATCCGACAGGCGGCGGAGAAGGCTCGGAAGAGGGAGAAAGAGGCTCACCTGGCGGAGTTGGGGCTGCTGGCAGCAACTGTGGCCCATGAACTGAGAAATCCGTTGAATGTGGTGGGGATGGCTGCAACCGGGGTTCCTGATGAGGCTAAACGCGAAATAAAGCTGCAACTGGAGCGGATGAATGGGCTTATCAGCGATTTGCTGGATTATTCAAAGGCATGGCAGATTGCTCCTAGGTCCACCATCCTTCTCCACGCGGTGGAAAACGCCTTGTCGGCATATCCTCATCTCAAGGTAACACGGTCCATTCCCAAAGAGTTGCAACTCCATGTCGATCCCCAACGCCTTCAACAAGTGCTGGGCAACCTCCTGGCCAACGCCAACGCCGCTATTCAAGCCGCCGGGCGGGGCTCCTTGGAAATTGGAGTATGTATCAAATCTGAGTCAATCGATGGGGAGGTCAGGGTTGCCATTTGTAACCAGGGATCGCCCATACCAGATAATCTTCGGGAAAAAATTTTTGCACCGTTTGTCACTTGTTCCGCAGGAGGCACGGGGCTTGGATTGGCTATTGTCTCCCGTATCATGGAGTCCCATGGCGGCACGATCCGACTTCAGGAACTTAAGGGTTGGCAAACCTGTTTTGTACTATCTTTTCCTAAAGTGCATGCAGCGGCAAACAAAAAGGAAATGGAGAGATGACCATACCAAGGACCGGCCATATTTTATTGGTGGAAGACGAGTCGGCGTTTAGGAAACTTTGTGCGGGTTGGCTGCGGGATCTGGGGCATATGGTCACCGAAGCGGCCACCCCGGAGGAGGCTTTGCTCCAATTTCGCCGTACACCTCCAAATCTTGTGGTGTTGGATCTGGTCATGCCCCCCGAACACACTGTTGAGGCTGGCATGGATCTGATTGCAGCTTTTACTGAGGTTCCCGTTATAGTCACCACCGGTCATGCAGATAGGGAGAACGCTTTGTTGGCGATAGAGCGGGGCGCGTGGGACTTTCTTGGTAAACCTCTCGACCCGGACCTGTTACGTGTTGTCATTGGTCGCGCCTTGGAAAAAAGTGCCCTGGAGGAGGAGTTGCGCCAACTACGCGCTCGTGAAGGTGACACGGATGATATGGGCATGATCGGCAACAGTGATGCCGTCCGTAACATGCGGGATTTGATTCGCCGTATCGCCCCAACTGAAATAAATGCTCTGATATTGGGTCCCAGCGGAACCGGAAAAGAGTTGGCTGCTCGTGCCCTACATAAGTTCAGTTCCCGTCGTAATCGCCCTTTTGTGGCGGTTCACTGCGGCGCAATCCCAGAGGAGCTGCTTGAAAGTGAACTGTTTGGTCATGCCAAAGGCAGCTTTACAGGGGCCGATCGTGATCGTGTTGGCCTGATCGAGACTGCAGCCGGAGGCACTCTTTTTTTAGATGAAATTGGCGAAATGAGCTTGTCAATGCAGGTAAAATTGTTGCGTTTTCTTCAGGATGGCTATTTCAGGCCGGTTGGTGGTCGCAGCGATCGACAGGTGGATCTCAGGGTGGTATGCGCAACCCACCGGGATTTGGTTACAATGGCCCGTGAAGGTACTTTTCGTGAGGATTTATTCTATCGGATTAAAGGGGTGATCATTAGAACCCCGGCCCTGGCCGAACGTATAGAGGATATTCCCCTGCTGGCCCAGGCGTTCCTGAATCGACTGTCAAAGGAGAAGGTCTCCTTTAGTCTCTCTTCACCGGCAATGGGCTGGCTGATGGCTCACCTCTGGCCAGGAAATGTTAGGGAACTGAAAAACCTTTTGATCAGTGCCGCCACCCTGGCCAGAAGGGAAAGGAGCTGGATCATCATTCAACCCGATGACCTCCAGTTTGCCCACTCTGGCCTACCTGCCCCGCAAGAGGAGGCAAAAACCCTTGATATGGTCCAACAGATTGCAACCCTGGAAAAGCGATTGATCCTGACAGCCCTGGCAGAAACCGGCAACAATCACAGCCAAGCTGCCAAATTGTTGGGAATATCCCGAGTTGGCCTGTGGAAAAAGATAAAACGCCTGGAGTTGGGAGGAGAAAAAAATAAAATGTAGGATCAGTGTCACGATTTGGTCACGGTACACTTGTAGAACAAAGAAAAAGCAGCTAGAGCGACCATTCTAACTGCTTGAAATCTTTAAGAAAAAAATTGGTGGAGCAAGAGCGACTGGCAGTAAACCATTCTGAGAACGAAATTTATATCGGTTTTCAGATGATTTCGACTCCTTCTTGGTTAACCAAACTAACAGAAAAAATATTGCTTTCCTTTGAAATTAAGCTACTTACGCGCATTACGCTGGCTGCGTTTTACACAAGCAAATCGTTTAAACTATCCGCGTCAAATATAAATTTACTCCATTTTTCTAAAGTATCCTGATCGGCATTCCTGACTTTTTCAGGCACCCAGTCAGGCAAAGGTCCAAAGCGTTGTTTTAACAGGTTGAGAAACATTGTTGCCTCACCTTCTTGCCGACCTACTTGAATCCACCCTGGTTTTTCTTTGTTGATAACCTCTTGTGCAAATTGTGACATCATTTCTGATTCCCCCTTTGGCCGCACCACTCGTATGATTTCTCGTAACTCGCGCTTACCAAAATTATCATAACTCTCAATCATGTACTTCAAAAAAACTGGCAAATCCTCCGGTGCCTAAGCAAGTATATCGATGAAAGTTCCTTTTACTTCATCAAAAATAACAGCCTGCGTTCCATACTTTGCTACCACCAACCATGCCCTCAATCGAGGTTGTTGAGATAGTTCCTTGTCATCAATGTGGCCCAGGTCAAAACCGGAAAAAGGAAGTTTAATAAAAAAGGCTCCCAGACTGCTTCCGCATCTACCAAGGCCAAAAATTCATCAGGGACTCGCCATTCAGTCGACCCATGATAAAAAACAAAAGGCACCACTGCTGGCAGTAACTCCCACTCCTGATTCTCACGTTCCCACTGCTTCAACACCTCTACCAAGATACTTTGTCAATTGCCACGCTATACGCCTATCTTGTTGACTTTTATGCTCAATCAAGACGTAGAGTAAAGCTTTCCGACCACGGATCGTCCGCACTGCATAGAGCCGATCAGTCAAGTGAGACCTTAGTTCCTCATCAACAAAGGTTCCATCAACCAGTTCCGGCAGATCGTCTGACAAGCACTCAGCTATCTCTTTTGGCAACCGTTCCCGCAAAAGAGTTCCAGCTTGTTGCGGATCCGATAGCAATGTTTTTAAAAACCGATCATGAGGCTGGTAAACATCAGTCATTTATTCCTCTATCATTCATCAGGTATTCTGCCGGTCACCATTTTCCGTTTTCATCTTCTAAAATTGATCATATGCTCAACACATTAACGTTTTTCATCAGCTTCGTCACAGGGTTCTTTAAATCTAGAACTTCCATGCAACTCGAAATATTGGCCTTACGGCATCAACTTGTCGTGATGCAAAGAAAGAAAAAGAGACGTTTTCGCCTTTGGCAATGGGACCGCATATTCTGGGTTTGGCTTTCCGGTGTCTGGATAGAGTGGCAAGATGCCCTTATCATCGTCAAGCCAGAAACAGTCATCAATTGGCATCGACAATGTATCAAAACCTATTGGAGATGGAAGTCGCTAACGAAGAATAAACCAGGAAGAAAGCCTGTATCACTAGAGGTTCGGAACCTCATTGGTCGTATGAATAAGGATAACCCACTTTGGGGCGCACCACGTATTCATGGTGAACTTTTGAAACTTGGCTTCGATTTGGTCGAATCAACTGTGGCAAAGTACATGATCAAACCAGAAAAGCCACCATCGCAAACCTGGAAAACATTTTTGGAAAACCATATGGGGTCAACGGTAGCGATGGATTTCTTTACCGTACCAACCATCTTCTTCAATGTCATCCACGTTTTGATTATGCTGGATCACGAGCGGAGGCGAATCATTCATTTCAACGTCACCATAAACCCAACAACCGAATGGGTTCTGCAGCAAATCCGAGAGGCTTTCCCTTGGGATTCATCCCCAAGATTTTTGGTTCATGACAGGGATCCTGTTTTCATGGCAAATCAATCAGCATTCAAGGCGATGGGCATCGAAACAGTAACATCGGCTCCGGCGTCTCCTTGGCAAAATTCATTTTGTGAACGATTTGGCGGCTCCCTGCGCCGCGAATGTATAAATCATTTCATTGTGCTGAATGAGGTCCATTTGCGTCAGACAATTTCCACTTACAGAG
>JADFZS010000011.1 GCA_015232405.1 Magnetococcales bacterium
ATCAATTCTCAAAAACAATGGGGTTGTGAAAAATTGCATAGATTATCTTATATTATTTAGTAAAATATTTAAGAAGAGATAACAGTATTTCGTTGCCGATGTTTAACGGCTAAAAGGATTTCTCTCGAAAAGGAGGAGCTATTTAAAAAAATATTCCCCAATATTTTTTTAACACTTTCTTCGTCAAATTGATAAAGTAGATCGACAACTCTCTCTATAGTTCTAACCTGGGCATCTATTTTCATCATTAAGTTACTCTTTTGATTTTTATCTTTTGAATTATATTTAAATTTTTTTATTAAAATCTTTGATCCGAATACAAAGATCTATTAATTGAATTATTAATACGTTTGGATATTATTTTCAATTATGCAGGTGGGGTAATCAATTTTGACTATTAACTTTTATAGTTAACCCATATGGGTTATGCTGAGGTGAGTTTCAATTAAAAATGCAGGGGATAAATGAAAATTCTTTTGGCTGATGACCATCCACTTATATTAAACGCCATGCCTACTGTATTGAAGAGGCTGGCTGATGATGTGGAGATAATTAATTCTGTAGATTTTCCTTCTACATTCCAAATGTTACAACAAAACCCTGATGCGGACCTGGTTCTATTGGACCTTTCTATGCCTGGTATGGAAAGTTTTGCAGCAGTTTCTGAAATATGTAGCCGTTATCCAGGGACACCGATTGTGATTCTCTCCGGTTCAGAAGATCCCCAACATGTGCAAAAAGTTTTGGATCTGGGAGCGGCGGGATTTATTCCAAAAACACTACCACCAGACGCGCTTTTGCAAGTCATACGGTTGATTTTGACTGGTGTGGTTTTTGCGCCAACAAATTTATCAAATATCTCTACCTCAGCAGCGCAAGATAAAGAAAAGTCTGTATCTCAGAGAGGTTCGTCAACATTAACACCACGCCAGATTGATGTTCTAAAACTTATTAAAAGCGGAAAATCCAATAAACAAATTGCCATAACCCTATCTATGTCACCAGAAACTGTGAAAGTTCATGTTGCTGCTATTTTCCGCGCCCTGAGGGTAAAAAATCGTACTCAGGCTGCAGTAGCTTCTTATACGTTATAATCGGGCCGTTTTTGTCGTAATATATTACGCAGCAAGGTACGTAATTTTAGCGGTGATATGGGTTTGACCAATACAGAATAACCCTGTTGCTCGATTGCACTCAAAACCTCCATTTTTGTCTCTCCTGTAATAATAATGCCAAGTGGAGGGTCCGGGTAGAAATTGCTAATATTTTTTAACACCTCTGTACCCAACTCACCACCATGCAGTCGATAATCACAGAGAATCAAATCAAAAGAAGGCTCTTTTTTTTCATTTATCCAAGCTATGGCTGCAGATCCTGATTCAAAAGCCACACATTGACATCCCCAACCTGTTAATGTGGCTTGCAATCCTTCGCGGACAGATTCATCATCATCTACCAGTAAAAATGACTGTCCTGCCAGATTTACCGGTGGAGTTGTTGCAGAAGATAATGAGAGCTCATATTTGTCGGTTGCTAATACTGTTTTAGTATCAGCTGGTACTGTAACTGAAAATCGAGATCCGTGACCTGGATGGGAAACAACATCAACCTTGTGTTTCAGCAGGGAACATAAGCCATGCACAATGGCTAAACCAAGCCCCAGTCCAATTTCTTGATGCTTATCCCGGTTGTCCAGTTGGTGGAATTCGTGAAAAATTTCTTTTTGATCTTCTGTAGAGATGCCAACTCCGGTATCCCACACTTCTATTCTTATTTTATCACTCTGTTTTCTAACTCCAAGGACTACACCGCCTGTTTTTGTGTAGCGTATGGCATTGGTTAGCAGGTTACGTATAACACGTTCCAGTAGGGTTGGGTCACTCTGGACTATGGCATTTGTATTGATGACACGGAACTGTAGATTACGGGCTTTGGCCAAGACAGAAAATTCAATCTTCAACCGCTTAAACAGTGGCCCAAGAGCGATAGAAGAGAGGTGGGCTGTTATGACGCCAGCATCCAGTTTGGAGTAATCCATCAAAGTATCGAACATTTTTCCAAAAGACTGGTTGGCAGTTTTAAGGTTTTCCACCACATCAGTTACATCAGAACTTTTGGACATATTATCTAGTGCATTTATTAACAGACCTTCAGCCATCAATGGTTGGCGCAAGTCGTGACTGACGGTAGCTAAAAACCTTGATTTAGCTTTGTTGGCCATTTCTGCTACATTTTTAGCTTCACGAAGCGCATTTGTCTCTTTTTTTAAAAACTCCTGTTCCATACGCAAACGTTGTCGCTCCTCACGCAAGGCCACAGCGCGAGAATTGGTAATGGATATGGCCGCTTGAGCTCCCAACAACTGCACAAGTTCCAATCGTTCTTTAGGGAAAGCCCCGGTACTAAGATTGTTTTCCAGGTAAATGGCCCCAAAAATCTGACCTTGATGGATGAGCGGTGCGCACAAGATAGATTTGGGGCGTTGTAAACGTATATATGGAGTAGCAGCAAAACGGTTGTCTGTTACTGCATCATCAATAATACAAGCCTCACGGCTGCGAATCACAAGATTTGTAATCTCCACAGCCAAGGGAACAACGTTTTTATCAGCCTCTTGTAAAGGAAGGGAGTCAAGGAGACGGATAGAGTCTTGCTCCGTGGAGCCAGTAGCCGCCAAGTACGGGACACCCTCTTTAATCAAAACCAAACTCCCTTGCTCTGCTCCGGCATTTTTTAGAAGTATAGACATCAAGCTTGTGAGCAATTTTTTAAAGTCAATCTCACCAGATATAGCTTGGGAGGCTTTGAGAACAGTTGGTAAATCTAAAAATTGAGCTGCCGAACCACCATCTATGCTATTGCTGGTTGTGCAATCAATTGTTCGATTGATTGCTTGCTTGGTTTTTGCTAGATATTCTGGATAGCGCACTTCCAAATCTGCTACTTTAGCCCATGCTTGCCAACGGCTATATGCATGGTGGGCATCCTGTAAATAGTGGCGGGCTAAACGATCAGATTTTTGCTTATGATAGAAAGCACCTGCCAACTCCAGAGCCAAAGCCTCCTCATTTAAAAAACCATGTTCATGGGCTAATTGAATAGCCAGTTCATAATGGTCTCTGGCAGCACTGAAATTACCAGCAACTCTTTCTCTTTCTGCCTCGACAAGGTGAAATTTATTTAAAAAATTCATGGGGGCATGTTCGGCAAATCCCTTCATGATTTTTTGGTTGGCAGCAACCCGTTCTAAATGGATCTGACGGCTCTCTTCATCTTTCAATGTGAAGTCGGTCAGTCTTATCAGGGAATCATAGAGATGAAAAAGTGGTATTCCGTAGGTGCTGGGAGAAGCATCCTGATATTTATCAGTCAGTATAGCCTGTTTTGTTGCTTGTGTGTAGTTGCCGAACAGATAGGAGAGAATCATTATATTTTTGTGAATTATAAATACAGTTTGCAGATTGTTCTGTTCCAAACTTCTCTGCAAAGCTGTTTCATACTCCCATGTTTGATCAACAGAAGAGTGTGGCTTTTTGGATGGCCCAATTAGGTAAGAAATAAACTGTTGAACAGAGCGTTGAGCCTCAATTACATGTAATCGTTGCGTTCTGAAGATAGAAGCCGAAAAAACCGCAACTTGACTTTGGGTTTCTTCAAGAGGGTCTCCTACATAGGCTGCATACCATGACCAGCCAATTGCGGCATGACCAACTATATCAAACTCACCTGAATCCAGACCGATTTCAAGACCATCTGCCATCAATCTCAGTGATTTTCTTAAATGCTCCTTCCAAAATGTTACAAGGCCTCCAGTATAGTGTATTGCTCTTGCTTTATATTGGTTGGTATCCGACTTATTTGCTAAACGTAATGCCAAATAACCAAAACGAGAGCCAGTTTCAAAATCTTGGGCAATTCCGCACATGATGATTCCGAATGAGGCAAAGGAGGAGGCTGAACTTGGTGCGATACCGTATTTCAACGAAAGTTGAAATGACATTCCTCCTATTAATGGCATTAAAATTGGTGACGTGAGATAGGCAGGAGAGTATAAAATTGTGAGAAGCTTCATAACCATCAATTTTTCAGGATTACTCATCTCAGGTAAATTGATAATGTCATCATCTTCAATTTCAGAAAAAAGCTGCCTTGAATGATTAATGATTTCATCAATATCATTAGAGGTAGGATTGTCAGGAAAAGTAAATCCAAGCAAACTCAATGCTAACAAGCCCTGTTCAATACTCTCCATAAGCCTGTTCTGTCCAAGGTATGCGAGTATTATGATCTCCATAGCACGTACTCGGTCCAAAGGGACTATGGCATTTTCTTCTACAATTGCTGAAAGTTTTTCCATGGCTTTGTAGTCAGTAACCAGTGAGGAAAACTCCATTGTAGTAAGATGAAGCTCTAATGTAAGATCATAATGACTTTTCCAGTTGGACGGTTCCAACAAGTCTAGGCCAGCCTGGAAGTATATTAAAGCCGTTTCAAAAGCTGTAGAACGTTTGGCTTTGTGGCCAGCGGTAAGATTGTATTTGGCCAACTCAATTATTGCTTTTTGATCAGTGATTAAATGTCTTCCAAGGTTGAGATGACCGACAATATCAAATATTTTTTCTTCCCACTCTTTAGGAGGAGTACCAGCTACGAGCAAATTACCAATCTCAAGATGTTTTTTTTCTTTTTGTTCTTCACCGATCAAACCATATGCAGCCTGTTGTACCCGGTCATGAATAAAACGGAATGCAGGATTGGCCTCTTCCATATAACGGGCCAGTTGATATCCTTCATCCAATGGCAGAATTAACCCTTCCTGCATAGCCTTCCACAATATAACCATGGTCTCTTTATTGTTTTTTCCATTAACCAAGGCTAAAGTGTTTAGGTCAAAGACATTACCAATACAGGCCGCCAACTGTACAAGTTGACTGGTCTCTTCAGGCAAGTTACTAATTTTTGTCGCCATCAAATCCACAACATTATCTGTTATGCCACTGTTTTGTATGGCCTGCATATCCCAATGCCAATGGTTGTCACTAAACAGGATATGCTTCCTTTCATACAGAGAGTGTAAAAATTGATTGAGGAAAAATGGGTTGCCATGTGTTTTAAAAAAACAGAGTTCGGCAAAAGGTTCACTTTTATCAGGATGGCAAATCAATGTATCCGAGACCAATGTAACCACATTCTCCTTATTGAGTGGTGATAAGGTCAGGGTATGGATTATTGATCCGTTTTTTTCTATTGCTTCTATGGTTCGCATCAAGGGATGATCAATTGCTACCTCATTATCACGGTAAGCACCTACCAAGAAAAGATAGCCGTTTTCCTGATCAGTCATAATCTGTTGAATCAACTCCCTGGATGGTCCATCAGACCACTGTAGATCATCTAAAAACATGGTTAGTGGATGAGTTTCATCCACACATGCGGTGACAAAATTGCGAAAGACCAAGTTAAAACGGTTGGAAGCTTCAGTTGGTGGCAGGTCAGGCAAAGGGGGCTGGGAGCCAACTATGGCTTCCAGTTCAGGAATAACATCAATAATCACTCCAGCATTTTTACCCATTCCTTTGAGGAATCTCTCTTTCCAATTAGCTAACTTCAGTTCGCTTTCACTCAATAGCTGTTGAACCAACTCACTAAAAGCCTGAATCAAAGCGGCGTACGGGATGTCTCGTTGATATTGATCATATTTACCAGAGATGAAATATCCCCGTCTGGCGGTTATTGGTTTGTGCAACTCATGAATAAGCGCCGATTTTCCCACCCCGGAATATCCGGCCACTAACATCATCTCCCTTGCGCCATCTATAACTCGTTCAAAGGTATCAAGGAGCGTCTGCACCTCTTGGTCACGTCCATAGAGCTTTTGCGGAATTTGAAAGCGGTCAGAGTGATCGTTTCGGACCAAAGTAAATAGTGACGTATCCCCTTTTTGCCACTGGTGTTGACATTGGATTAAATCTGACTGCAAGCCAACAGCAGATTGGTAGCGGGATTCTGCATCTTTTGCCATTAGTTTCTCTATAATAGCAGAGAGCATAAGCGGAACACCTGATTGCCTTTCATGAACTTTTTGAGCTGTTCGGGCTATATGGCTATGGACCAATTCCAATGGATCTTGTGAATTAAAAGGTGGCTGGCCAGTTAACAGGTGATAAAAAGTAATTCCAAGAGAGTAAAAGTCGGCACGATAATCTATGTTTCGGTTCATGCGTCCGGTCTGTTCTGGAGCTATATAGGGCAAGGTTCCCGCCAGACGGTTGGCTTCCCGAGCTTCTGGAGCTTCCTGGCTTAATGTAGTAGAAAGACCAAAATCAATTATTTTGATCACACCTGTTTGTGGGTTCCAAACAATATTGCTTGGGTTGATATCCTTATGTATAACCCGCTGGGAATGGATATTTCCTAATGTATTGCTAAGAGATATGGCTATAGTAAAAAATTGTTCCAGATCAAGCGGCCCCTCTTTGAGAAACCTGTCCAAGGATTCACCACCAAAATCTTCTAGGACAATAGCCAAGCTGTTGCCAAAACGTTTTAGATCAGAAACTTTTATAACCCCTGCCAAATCAAGTTGTTGGGTAATATCAAATTCCTGTTCAAAACGTGCCAAAGCCTCTGGTTCTGGTCGGTCATGGTTCAAGACTTTTAAGATGCAAGCCTCGCTGTCAGATAGGCGTTGACCGCGATGGATTGCAGAATTTGTGCTTTTATAAATGCAATCAAATAATTCATAATCAGAAAGGATAGCCATAATAATGAAATTGTCTTAGGTTAGAGTTATTTGCTTTTTGTAATAACAGTTATTTTATGTAGTAAAAAATTGAATCTGGATTCAGAAATGTCAAAAGCCATAGCATAAGGTATGTGGTATGTTTTCATCTGTTTAAATACAATATCTTGAACCTAGATTTGTTCGACTTGAGCATAAGACGATAAAGAGAGAATCAATTATTGCCTTAAAAGAACATACGCATATAATGCTTAAACCATTGGCAAAAAAACACTTCCTCATCAAACTATAATTTGTAATTAATTTAACTGGCAATCCTATTGATATGCTTGATAATTAAATATAAATCAGGAGAAAAGTCTCGCAAACGAGAAAAATCAAGATAATATAATCAAAATAAAATCAAATAAATTCCAGCACAACAACCATTTCAGTTGCTGTAACATCAATGGGATATGAGAGGTTATTAAACATTAATTTATTTGTTAATGCAAATTTATACTGTACTATCTGAGAAATTTATACTTTATTATATTGTGGTAGTGTGTAGTGAATCAATCTTGAATATACTGTTTGTTTTTATTGTAAAAATTCCATAATAACAGATTGTTGCTAAATTATTTATTTAAATTTAATCAACATGTTAAAGTTAAAAAAATAGATAAAAAATAGTTAGTATAAGAAGTAAAAATTTAAAAATTAGTTAAAGCAGAAAATTATTTAAAAAATTTGAAAAAAAAGCTAATAGAAATGATCTTAAGTAAAAGATCTCTGTGGAATGATGGGGGATATGATACCCCCCATTTTGGAGTAAATAAGAGATAGTTGGAGGTTAAATATAAAAAGCTGTTTTATGCAGCATCAGCAAGCTCATCCTCTTTAGGTGATGATAGATCTACTTGTTTTTCTTCATAATATTTATTCAACTTCTCCCAAATCAGTGAGTCGGTTTTTGCAATACCCTCCTCCACCTGCCCATTTAGAACATCCAACCCTTCGAGTATATCTTTGGCCTCTTCCAAGCCGCGTTTAATGCCCCCTGAGATCAACTCTATAAAGCCATCTAATACTCCCTGTTGCTCTAACTCAGGATGGTTAACAGCATATCTATCAAAAAAACCTGTGGAGACAGAAACTATATAATCAGCCGTTTTTTCTGGAGTATGCTCTTTTGGATCTAGCTCTTCTACATCTTTTGCCTCAGGGTCAAACTCTTTTAGCATACGGTTTATCTCTGTTAATGCTTTTTCCCTTAAAGCTTGGTTGGCATAAGCTGTAACTCCATCACTGGAAAATGAGAAATAATCAGAGCTTGGCCGTATAACTTCACCTTCAACTAAGGAGCTTATCTCAGGGGATTTCTCTTGACCTGTAACACCACGTTTAGCCAATTTTGCCCCGTTTGCGGAGCTATTTGCTATTACACTGTAAGATTGTAATGCACTAACTGATTGAATCATCATGATAATTAAACTCCAAAATGGGATATCAATTTTATCTGTAGTCTCTTACCATTCCTAGTTTGCAATAAGCGTGCAAAAAATGTGAAAGCATAAATAATGTCAAATATATCAAATTGTTATTTGCTATATAACTAACTCACATTTATAAAATATTTTGTAAGTTGGAAAAAATATCCCCATAATTTAATGCCAGATAAGGCAATATTTTCTTGAAACATCTTTGCCTGAACAATACCACAAAACTATTATTGGTTGCTATAATTTAGCTTACGTTAATTAGGTTGAATTAACCGCTGTTTACTAACTTCCATTGCTAATTGATCAAATAGAAACGATACTGAGCCGCGTTTAGTATGTTTGTACTCATAGAAGGGGAAGTATAAATGGTTGAGTTAGAGATGCTGTATTGCACTGTGTGTAATCCAGAAAAACAGCATCAAGAAGACAGAAGGAGAGCAGAATCTTCCTCTAATATTGTGAATTTTCCTAATGATAGACGGGTTAATAAAGTCAACCGACGGCAATGCCTTGATCGTAGGATGCGGGAAGATGCTCCCCTGAACAAAACCAGTTTGAGAAGATCTATTGGTCGTCGC
The DNA here is from genome assembly GCA_015232405.1 of Magnetococcales bacterium. Classification (GTDB taxonomy): domain Bacteria; phylum Pseudomonadota; class Magnetococcia; order Magnetococcales; family JADFYX01. Next base: position 8,802 of record JADFZS010000011.1, read on the forward strand.
CCCTTTGATGGTAAGTCGTGGTTTGTTGGTACCATTGAAAGTGCCATTAAAGAACATTGGGTGAAGGATGAATCAAAAAACAGAGTGATCTGCCCTCGCTGTTATCGAAAATTTAATTAACTATTTTTTAGTTTACAAGCTTATGGCATCAATAAACTAAATTTTGCTTCAGCAAAGCTAACACCGTTCACAATTATTTCCACTCGGTGTTCTCCTTGATAATATTTTCGCGTTGTTATTTTTTTTATGGCGTGCTTTTTTGTTGCAACCAGCTTTTTATTTGCCAAAAGGGTTGTTAGCTTCCACTTAAATACTTTTGGCGAAGTTTGCCCGGATTTTTTTTTGTGGTGAATAATATAGTCAATTATCAAAGGTTGGTCTTGGTTGCTGTCTGAAATTGCACTAAAAGTAAACTCCAAATAATCGCCAAAATTTACTGTTGGGGTATTAAGTTCAATAGAGGGTTTTTTGATTTTGGCTCTATTGAACCCCAGAGTAGACAATATTTTTTTATCCCCTTTTTTTACCAAGGTTCGACAAGCGTGTTTAACAAGTTTGATTCTCTGTTTACTTGCATTTTTCATCCATTGTCCTGCAATTTCTGCCACTAAATCTGGGTGGTCTTTTGATATATCATTGAGATTGTTGGCTACGGATCGGCGAACATATTCACTGGGGTCATCCTTAAGTATTTCAAGAAGCTCCAAAATGGGGGAAGGGTCACTAATAAACATGGGTAATCTCATAGCCCAAGGAAGCCTTGGGCGACTACCCTCTGAGACCAATCGTCTGACATGTTGATTATCATCTGTCGACCAACCTCTTAATGTAGACAATGTTTTAGTTGTTGATTTTAAAATAAAATACCTGATCGCCAACTCAGAAGTAAAACGTTTGGTCATCTCTTTGAGCAGTTCCATGGATAGATCAAAATGATCCTGACCTTTTAGTGCAACATAGTGGGCCATGGGCATTATTGCCCATCCAGCAATACCATTTTCATCAATTCCTGCATTTGAAATACCTTCATCTATGTTAGTACCCAAGGAGTCCAATAGAATTTTACTACTCTTGGTAAAATCAGCAGGAAGATATTCAACCATGGTCTGGGTAATTAACTCTGAACGGGCCTTTAATTCCAGAGAGTCCATATTTGTTGTGGCATCTGTAACAAAGCTATGGGAATCAAAGTTATGATACTGTTTTAAAAAATGCCCAGCCATAGCTGAAACTAGCGATTTGTTAAAACAATTTTTAAACGGTTCAGGCATACAACACTCTCAAGCTCAATTGGTTATTATTGATGTAACATTGTCTTTTATGTGGTTGTGATAATACAATGTATACGTTGATCTGGAATATTTTTTTTAATACAGCTATTTAGTTTATGACAATATGCAAGATATTATAACCCAGCTGACCCTATGGCTGAAAAAAGATCATATATCTTCTCAAATTGAAGAGATCTCTCTCTCAACAGATTGGTATAGGGGGGGCAGAAAAATTGGCAAACTCAGAAGAGAGTATAAACTTATAGATACTATTGATGCAAAAGATGAACAGCTATTTTCAGACCGTATTACAGCTGCTCACCAAACCTATATGGACCGCCTTGCCCTACATAAATTAAAGGGACCATCCAACCAACAAGCATTAAGAGATGCAGAAATTAGTCGCAATAAACTTTTTACAGATCTTCTCAATGCTACAGTTTTACGTGCAAAAATTGTGATTTCTGAGATAAACAATAAGATCGCAACTTATAACGACCAGAATGACAAATATAAACCAGACCTTGCTACCATAGCAGGACTGATAAAAAAATTGGAAATTGAAAACAACAATAAAAACAATAAAATAAAGTATAACGAAGCTCTATTGGAGACCCTTAACTCCGGTAGTGGCTTTGTTGGTTGCTCTGCTGAAATAAAAATAATTGATATAAATAACAGCCAATCTTCAGATCATGCCTGACATAATAATCCAACATATAGATGAACTACCTGATAATAGGCTCTACCTGATTATTTTGGTGCTGCTTATCATAAGATTAATGAGAATAGCCTCTGGTAGCCGTTTTTCCATCAGCTTTATCAATCTATTTGGAACATTTTGCCATGAGTTAGCTCATTTTCTGGTTGGTTTTCTGTTATGGGCTAAACCTGTTGGTTTTTCACTATGGCCAAAACGTCAATCGGGGGGAGGTTTTGTATTGGGTAGTGTCTCTTTTAATAATATCACTTTTTTCAATGCTATCCCTACGGCTCTGGCCCCTCTACTACTGATAGTTTTAGCCTACTACATTGAGCTAAATTTTTTCACGCTATTTTATGAAACAACCCTTACATTTATTCTCTACGTTTTTATCATTGTGGTTATTCTAGAAAATGCCATCCCTTCTGCTACCGACTTCAAGGTAGCCTTTAACAATATCCCCGGGGTGGTTTTCTATGTTGGTGGAACATTGATTTATCTCTACTACGATCAGGTTAGATCTTTTCTTGCTCCCTGGATAACCATTCCTGGATAACCAGCTAAAATACCAACATTATCATTAAATAAATAATTCCAGATAAAATCCAAAAATATATGATCAATAAAAGCTTCTCATTGTTATTATTAGCACTAATAACAAAATAACAGGCCAATACAGTAGTTTAGGAGCGAGATTATCACGCCATTGGATGAATTTGAGTTGTTGGTTATCACTAAAAAGGTAGGCGTTTATTGATACTAGTAACAGTGCGCCATACATGATTAAAAAGAAGTTTTCTATATAGGCCATTCCTGAAAACTCCAACTGGGTACGTAACTGGGAATGACCTATTAAAACACCAAAAAACAGCCCGGCATTTGCACCTAATAAATTTGCCGTATTAAAGCCAAAAACTGATTTTTCCTTCTTATTGGTAATGGTAAGTAAAAGAGCAAACAGAATAACCGCCACAACTATTACCGGCATCAAGGTGCTGATAAATGGCCCAAGGAAGTTTCTTTTTAGCAATATGTTAAAATGTAGTTCAGGAAAATTTTCTTCACCAGAATAGCTTGGTAGCCCGAAATTTGTTGTGTAACTGTGGTTGCGATAGCCAAAGTAGGATGCCTCAATCTCCCAACCTGGCAAAACAAAATCCTCTTCCAGCCCGGGTTTGGTAATTGGTGTTAAAACTGGGTAAGCTGAAAGGTCTGGGGTTAATACCACCGTTGAACCTATCTCTGAATGCCAGATCCTTAACCAGACATTCTCAACATCAAATGGATACTGTGCATAACTGAATGGTTCTCGCAGAGTTATATCAAAATACCAACCTACAGTATAACTGCCATCCACATGTTTGTGGCGATATGCTTCATTAAAAGAGCTGCTCTCTGCCTCAGGAAAAATAACTCCAGCTTTTATGTCGTTACATTTTCCTGATTTTCCCATCTTACGAAACATTAATGGATCATTTTCATCTTTACAGGTTGTGTCTGAAGCTGGAAGCTGCTGCCAGATATATCCTGTTACTTGGATGTTGCTTGCTCCAATAAATTTGGCTGATTGAACAAACAACCCCGTCGGCAGGAAAACAACATCCCAATCTTTTAAATTGCCAACTTGCGAAACCTCACTTTTATAACTTTTTTCAAAAGATTTAAGCTGTCCGAAGCTCAAAATTTTGTTAGGCCAATATCTCTTTTTTACATCCCTCACCTTTGCTATATTAACAACAGCTTGATTTGAATCACTATCAAGCCAAGCTAAAATACTCGTTAAATTTGACTCATACTTAAACCTTGATTTAGAGACATCTTTATAGTCGGGTAATTTGATAGCCAGATTCCAAATAAAGCTTATCATCAAGGCTAAAGATATTGCTATTATACCTACCCCCCTCCAGTAGTCAGTATCTTTTTTACCCGGTTTTATACCTAAAATTAATAGTAGTCCTGCTATTAGAGTTATCATAGCGGATAAAGCAATCTCTATAAGCTGACGACGACGGTCTAAAGGGTTTCCTAGTAACTCATCTTTTACAAATACAGCCCCCAGTATCCACCCCGCTTTTACCGATGGTTCAAATACCCACCAAGCATATTTTTTTGATATGGGGTCAATCTGTTCGCCAATCTGAGTACCGCTCTTTTTTGCTAAGTTGAAAAGTAAATCAAGGTTTGTTCCTTTTAGATGTGAAGTGTCCTGTTTTAAGGTGATAGCACCTTGGGTTTTAGAGCCTAGAGGATGTGCAATATAGACACCCTTTGGAGAGAGTATAAAACTGTATCCTGCCCCCCCTAGCTTTAGAGATGCGAGTAGTTCAGTAAAATCATCGAGGGTCATGTTTGCCCAAACTACACCTATGGGTTTTTCACCCCGCTCTTTACCTCCAGGTTCATAAAAAGGGACACTAAACTCTGCAACCATACGCTGGCTTGCTTCACCAAAGTATGGTTCTAGCCACATAGCACCCAAAGATTGCTTTGGGCACTCTTTTATAGAGATTCCTAAAGGGCAGCTATACCAAAGTTTGGATTTGCAGGTATAGTCGTAAATTTTGTTTAATAAAACGGTTTTTCGTTTTTTACTACCTTGGTCTTCTCGTTTTAAATAGGTGGCAAAAAGGTTGTCAGCTAAATCTTGCTCTACACATAGTTTTGCTGGTTGCAAAACTCCACCATCACTCATATGAGGTTCAGGGCGACCCTTGCCAGCAATGTTTTTTGCATTTTCTTTTATCCATTGAGGTTGAAAGGCGACTCCAAGACCAAAAATGTTAGGATACTTTTTGCTTATCTCCCGTTGTCTCTCTTCTAAATTTTGCAAAGTCGCTTTTCCGCTATTAAGCTCTTTAACCAAAGCAATGGCAGATTGCTCTACCATGTCGAGAGCAGACTCTATTGTTGGTATTGTTTTTATGACCTCATTTCTAGCCTGTTCAAGAGAGGCACTTTCGCTCTTTTTTACCCATTCATTATACTGCATGTAATCTTTAATTAGCCATACAAGGGCAATAACCATCAATAACAAGAGGCCCGCGAACGTTTTTTTATTCATTTTATAATAACCATGCAAATTATTAAGTTGTTTAGACGGATTGCAACACTAAATATTGACTCTATCTATCTATGATATATAACTATATACAAATATAATATGATAAATATATTGTTTTGTAAAAAGTTATATATTGTATAGCATATGATATTTATGAATGATTAAGTGCAGTATCAGCTTCATTGGCAAAAAAAGCTTTAAATTTATCAGTTTATTGGTAAAAATTTGGTTGTGATCTATCTGCTGTATAAACTATTGCTGCAGTTATTAACAAGGAATAATTAAGATGGGGCATAAAATAGCAACTATCAGATAGATTGGACCGGACATCAGAACGATGCCAGTTGGATGATCCATGAATTAGCCATGGATAAAAAATGGGCAATTGGGCCATTAAAAAAAATGCATCACACCCAATTAGCACAAAATGCCATTGCAGCCTTAAATGCTAAAAAATAATTGGATCAATTATTTGTGGTGTGCAAAGATTTGTTAAAACAGGGATATTGGAAAAAACTATCAATGGGTAAGCACTGATCTACTGCAATTAAGTGCAATTTTTTGTAGTTCAACTGTCAGCAACCTTATATCCTTATCACTTCTGTATTGATTAAGTGATAGTTTAACGAGTTCGTTAGTCAATTCATTATTGCCTTTTGGATGGCGTTTGATAATGAAATCATCGTTGGAAGTTGCTGCTTGACCCATAATAGTTGCCCCATTTAATTTTCAAGATTGTGTTGCCATCAACAATTTGACGAAAACATGGTTTGGCCTGATATAAAGCAACAAACAAGCCAAACTACTGCAAACGAAATAAAACAACTGACTAACCATTAAAAAATGTAAATGCTTGGTTACACAATCCCAACATTATCAGCCTTTCTTATAAGAAATACTTAAAACTGTTACTTTCAAATATTCAACCCATAAGCTGCCAAACCATCCTAAAAGAAGAGTGCTATATAAGGCAATAAATAGTCATGATTTGTCAATTTAAAAGATTCATTGTCCCTCTTGACCTCATGACAAAAAACAGTGAGACTGTTAGGTTATAGAAACTTAGATCAACCTCTTTTAACTATGCCTATTTTTTTTAGGATGAGGTGGAATGACAAAAACAGGCACCAACCCTACTCCTTATGAAGCAGTTATCCTGGCTGGTGGTCTTGGTAAACGGCTCAGGCAATCCGTACCTGATATTCCAAAGCCAATGGCCCCAATAGGTGATAGACCTTTTTTGGCTCATCTATTGGAAACACTTGTCAGCCAAGGTATCAGAAGAGTTATTCTTTCGGTTGGCTATAAAAGCAACTATTTTATAGATTATTTTACCGATAGCTATATGGGTATGGAGATTGTTTATGCTATTGAGGAGAGACCATTGGGGACTGCTGGGGGTATCCAACTTGCTCTAAACATGGTCAAAGGAGATAGGGCTTATATTCTTAATGGTGACACCTTTTTTAATGTCCCTTTGTTACAGTTGGAAAAAGCCTATAATAATAACGATTCCAAGCTTGTTATGGCTGTAAAATCCATGGAGAGTTGTGCACGTTATGGTGCAGTACAAGTTTCTAATGATGGCAGAATTATCGGATTTAGGGAAAAGGGCCAAGTTGCAGGAGGTTTGATCAATGGTGGTGTTTTTCTCTTAGCCACAGAATTACGTAACAACCTTGATGGCTGCTTTTCGTTTGAAACAGATTTTTTACAGCCAAATGTAAATAAAATTGTCATGTCTACTGTTGAGAACGACGGTTATTTTATAGATATTGGAATACCGGAAGATTATTTTGCTGCGCAGAAATATTTGGTTAAACACTCACAACAGGTTAATGTGTGAATATTCTTTTTCTCAACCCGCCTTATTTGGGCCGTTTTTCTCGTACATCACGTAGTCCAGCGGTTACCAAGGGGGGGACATTCTACTACCCTATTTGGCTTGCCTATGCAGCTGGTTTTGCCGAAAAAGCAGGTAATGATATTCGTCTGTTTGATGCCCCTGCTACGTTGTCAGGCATGGATGAACTTTACACTTTTTTGGGTTCATGGCAGCCAAAACTGGTGGTAATAGATACAAGCACACCTAGCATTAACAGTGATGCTTTGGTTGCTGCCAATATTAAAGCCCAATATCCCCAAGCATTTATAATACTGGTTGGTACTCACCCTTCTGCACTACCAAGAGATTGTATCACCCTTGACAAAGCCATTGATGGGGCAGCGGTGGGCGAGTATGATGCAACCATAGTAGAGCTAGCAGCTGCTTTAGAAAAAGGTACACCACTTACAGAAGTTTCAGGTCTGGTATTTCGTAAAGAAGATGAAATTGTTGCAGCCAATGCAAGAGAGTTGATCCAAGATCTGGACTCCCTACCATTTGTATCTGAAACTTATAATAAATATCTGAATGTTTCAGACTATTTTTTTGCTGCTGCCAACTATCCAATGGTAATGGTTATCACTGGACGTGGCTGTCCTCATCGCTGTTTTTTTTGTGTCTATCCACAAACATTCCACTCCCATAAATACAGGGTTAGAAGTGCGGATAACGTAGTTGATGAGTTTGAATATATCACAAAAAACCTACCCCATGTGAAAGAGATAGGTATTGAAGATGACTGTTTTACTGCCAGTCCCAGCCATGTACGAGAAATTTGTGAGGGGATTATCAAACGCAATATTAATATTAAATGGTACTGCAACGTCAGGGGTGATGTAAAACTAGATCTGTTGAAATTGATGAAAAAGGCAGGATGCCGACTTGTAACTGTGGGATTTGAAAGTGGTGATCAAGCCATTCTGGATGCCATGAAAAAAGGTATCAAGCTGGAAAAATATCTACAATTTGTCAAAGATGTTAAAAAGGCTGGAATGATGGTCCATGGCTGTATGATGGTTGGTAATCCTGGCGACACAAGAGAGTCGCTTTTAGCAAGTTATGAATTTGCAGTAAAAGCCAACTGTGACAGTATGCAGTTCTACCCTCTATATGTTTATCCTGGTACACAAGCATATGATTGGGCTGTGGATAAAAACTATCTTAGAACCACCAACTTCACCGATTGGCTTACTGAAGATGGGTTACACAACTGTGTGCTTGATACACCAGAGTTATCATCACAAGAGATGGTTGAACTTTGTGACTATTATTTAAAAAAATATCATCTCAGACCACGTTATATTATGATGAAACTTTGGCAAGGGCTGTTTAACCCAAGCGAAGGTTATCGTACCCTACTCTCGGCCAAGGTATTTTTTAGTAAATTTTTTGGTGGTCAACTGGGTAAGCAAAACCATGATTGATATTTCAGTTATTGTTGTCTGTTTTAACGAGGAAGATAACATCTGGGCATGTCTGGAATCCCTAACACTCCAGAGCTATCCTGTACATAACTTTGAAATTGTTGTTGTAGATGGTGGCTCCCAAGATCTTACGCAGTCGATCATTGCAGATTTTGTAAAAGAGTATAGCCACATAAGACTAGTTGTAGAACCCAGAAAAGGGACTGCAATAGGTAGGAATGCTGGGGTGTGGGCAGCCAAACATCAATTTGTTGCTTTTATCGATGCCGATTGTGAGGCCCCACCTGATTGGTTGCAAAATTTAGCTGATCATTTTTTACACCACAATGAAGTTGACTCCCAAGTGGTTGCAGTGGGAGGAGGCAACATTCCACCACCAGATAGCAACCCCTTCGTTCAAGCAGTGGGGGTAGCCATGGACTCATTTGTAGGTAGTTTCAACAGTGCCCAGGGCCGTCAGTTTGCAGAAGCTAAATATGTTTCCAGTTTAGCCACACTAAATGTGCTCTACAAAAAACAGGAAATTGTCGATATTGGAGGGTTTGATATATCCTTGGGTAGTGAGGCAGAAGATGCGGAACTTAATTTTCGTCTGTTTAGCCTAGGAAAACAGTTTGTTTTTATTCCCGAACTTAATGTTCTGCATAAATTTCGTCCCACTCCTGCAGTTTGGTTTAAAAATATGGTTCGCTACGGTCGGGGTCGCGCCCGGCTTCTCAAAAGATATCGGGAAATGTGGTCCATCTCTTATATTCTGCCACCTATTTTTCTTGCTGCATTTTGTCTATTGTCACTCATGTTTGTTCACCCCATATTTTCACTGCCACTGTTATATTTTCCCGTGATAATTGTTTATGGGGTATTTCTCTCTGCTAAAAAAAACCAATTGGGTCTTTCCCTGCATGTTGCAATGGTTTTTATTGTGCAGCATTTTGCTTATGCAATAGGAGAGGTCTCAGGTCTACTTAATCCGCGAGTTAAATAGTTAAACCACCATTATCAAATATTGTTTTAAGGCTGCATTTTTTCGGGTTTTACAAAATATGGGAAAAAACTAAAAAATGATAATCACCAGGACACCTTTTAGGGTTAGTTTTGCCGGTGGTGGCAGCGATTTACGGGATTATTATAATCAAAGGCCATACGGGGCTGTAGTTAGTGCAGCGATCCAAAGCTATATGTATATAATTATCCACCCCTATTTTCATGACAAAATCCGTATAAAATATTCCAAGACTGAAGATGCTGAATCTGTAGAAGAGATAAAACATCCTATTGTGCGGGAAGTTTTACGCAAAGTAGCCGTAGATAAAGGTATTGAGATTGCTTCTTTTGCTGATGTACCAGCTGGAACTGGCCTTGGTTCTTCAAGTTCATTTACCGTCGGCTTGCTCCATGCACTATATGCTTACAAGGGAGAGAAGGTCGATAAGGAAAAGTTGGCCCAAGAGGCATGTGACATCGAAATTGAGATATTAAAAGAGCCTATCGGCAAACAGGATCAATATGCAGCAGCTTTTGGTGGTCTAAACTATATCCGTTTTAACCAGGATGAGTCAGTTAAAATTGCTCCAATTTCTTTGGAACAGGGTGGTTTAGCAAAACTATCAGAGAAGTTAAAGCTCTATTATGTGGGTGGCAACCGTTCAGCCAGCAACATTCTATCGCAACAAAAGTCTAACTTAAAAGATAAGAACAAACTTGCACAACTTGATAAAATGGTCTCTCTTGCTGATGATCTAAGGGGAAGCTTTCATGAATGGAAGGTAGAACATCTGGCTAAAAACCTCCATAAGGGCTGGCAATATAAACAGGAGTTAGCAACAGGTATTGGTAATAAACATGTTGAGGAATTGATGGAGAAAGCTGTACAACTTGGAGCCAAAGGGGGAAAGCTCCTTGGTGCTGGAGGAACTGGGTTTTTGTTGATATATGCTGATAACCATGAAGAGATAACTGCAAAACTAGGTTGCCGTAGCCTTCCTTTTTCAATTGATAAAGATGGCTCTAAAGTTATATCGAGCCTCAGATAACTCTACTATTTTGCCTTTGACTTTTTGCTATTTCGCCATCATTCTAGATGCTTTTATAACAAGCTTCTTAAAAGAGGTTGATAGTGGCAAACAGCAACAGTGATGCAGATACCAAGGGTCATTTGGTTATTATTCCTGCTTATAATGAAGCCCAAAATATCGGTGAGGTACTAACAGAACTACAAAAATATGGTTATGATGTTGTTGTAGTTGATGATAATTCAGATGACAACACTGCTAAAATAGTGGAACAACATGGTGCAACACTATTAAGCCACTGTTCAAATATGGGGTATGGGGTTGCTCTGCAAACGGGCTACCATTACGCCATTCAAAAAAGATATGATTATGTTGTTCAAATGGATGGTGATGGTCAGCACTCACCTGAATTTGTCAAGTTGCTTTTTGATACATTAGAAGAAAAACAGGTGGACTTGGTAATTGGTAACCGTCACACCATGGTTGGCAGCTACAAAGTACCAAAACATCGCCGAGCTGGACAAAAGCTATTCAGCTCTCTATTAAGAATATTCTCAGGTCTAAAAATTGAGGACCCTACTAGCGGGTTTCAGGCTCTACGCCGTAATGTGCTTAAGTTTTATGTAAGCGATCTTTTTCCCGATGATTTCCCTGATGCCAACATATTACTGTTATGCCACCGAATGGGCTTTAAAGTTGTAGAAATACCTGTTGTTATGCATGAATCCAGCGGAGTTTCAATGCACAGAGGTTTCTGGCGACCAATTTTTTATGTAACCCTGGTAATTTTTTCCATCTTGGTAGGGCTGTTTACCAAGCTACCAAAAAGAGAGGATGAAAATTAAATAAATGACTCCTAAACAGTATGCTCTTCTAATTATACTTGGTCTTCTCTCTTTGGTTTTGGTGACCACACTTATCCAAAAAAATCGTATTCGTATCCGTTACAGCATACTCTGGGTTGCTATCAGTTTGTTTTTCTTGACAATCCCTCTTTTTGTAAATTTTTATACCGCATTTGGAGAGCTAATAGGTATTATCAATCCCATATCCCTGTTTTTCTTTGGTGCAACCATAGGGCTTTTTCTCCTAAGTCTACAGTTCACCTTGGCATTAAGTGTCGCTTTTAACCAACGCAAAGCCACAGTTCAACAAACGGCACTTTTGGAAGAAAGAATAGAAAAACTGGAGAAATTGTTAGCAAGTAAACAGTAGGAACAAAGTCAGTAAGTTCCCAATATTGTCCAATAAACCGATTTAAGGTTTAAATAAAGCTGGGTCAGTCGGTCTGTTGCTAAAAAAGGAAATACTGAATAAAAACCACACAATATTCCTACTACTGACTTCATTTTATTGGAGCCGTAATAGGCAATTATTATCAAACATACAAAGTTTAAAAGATAAACCGGGGCTTCGATAAAACGAGATTTGGCATGATCGGCATGGGCTATGGTTGATGAATCGACAAAGCTCATAAAAAACAAGAATATAGGAACAGCCGCAACCAACATTATAAAATTATCAGTCAAAAACCCCTTCCGACCTTTTCTGGGTTTGCCAAAATTTTGCCCCAATATCAGTAGTTGATAACTAAACAACCACAAAATAATATATTTTCCATAGTAAGCGATAAAATATATACCTCCCCGTTCATACTCAAACTGATGAGCATAACCTGCATGATCCCAGGATAGTTTACCCTCAGTTGGATCATCACTCATGCCTCTATGAACCCGTCGATCAGCAAATATTTTCTCGATTTTATCAATAAAACTCTCACCCTCAACGGCAAGATCCATTTTGATATGGTGAGCTTTATTAACCACCAACAGCCGTGAGGAAAAAGGTGTGGTACGTTCCAAGGCACGATTTTCATCTTTATAGTAGTACATATTTTGCTCAACATGGTCATAAACACCGTTATATAACCTCTGGGCAATTGGGTTGTTGACAAATATATTGCCAAACAGAACAAGTCCTAGCACCACAGAAACATTAAACAAAACAATATTGGTCAGAAGTTTGCCTCCCCCATCAGAAAGTCGTAAACACGCCAACGATCTACCAAGACGAGGTAAAGCCCAAATTAGGGATAGCAATAAAACCCCAACAATAATTAACAATCTAAGCCATACCGATAGGGTTCCAGCAAATGGGATAAAAAAGAGTAGAATAGCCCCAGCTATAGCTCCAAGTACCAAGGAATGTTCCAAATAACTTCGCAATGGTTGCGGATTGTTAAATGATAAAAGACCAATTCCGGCAAAAGTAACTACAACCATGCCCCATAGAGGAGCAGCGATAGATGAAGTTGATAGCCCTAAACCAGCTAAAACATAAAACAGTGGTGAGAGATGGTTACGACGGTCTTGATAATTGAGAAATGAGGCAATTAAAAACAGTAAAAAAGCGATACCAGCAATTCGGGAGTTTATAATAAAGAAAAATGGGTTGATAGAGGTAAAAAGTACATAATATTTATGGGGTAACAGGGTAGAGTTACCAAGCATTAAAAACATGGCAAACAAAAATGATAGCTTCAAGCTAACCTTGAACCGTTTAAAAGCCAGCACCAAAAAAGTCCAAAGAGAAATTTTTATCAAACCCAATGTTACCCACCAGGAGAGAATTGGCTGAAAAGAGTTTTTTAAATAAGATGTGAGAAAAAAATCAAACAGCCATTTATCATAATGTTGCGATATAAAAGGAAAATAGCGTACCCCCTGCTCTTTCCAATAAGTAAGAAGATTTGCATAAGTTACAACTGGCCCATGACTTACATACCTAAACCAACCCAGAGTTACTTGTGACAGTAATATAGCTATTAAACCCAAGATAAACAGAGCTATAAAGAGCCTCTGCTTTTTAAAAACAGCAGCCACCCCCTTTAGGTCAATAAAGCCAGCCATACCTGAAGAAAAGTAGCTTTTTAATGGTTTTAGTTGAAAATAGATGGTAATTATCAGGATAACAGCTGCAGTTACCATATAGCTGTTTTTATAGGGTATTATAAGAGACACTATGCGAATGATGCCCAGTGATAATATATAACCGATAAAAAATGAGGCAACAAGTTTAGCAAGCAGTCCTGTATTTTTTAATGGGTTGAAAAATTGCTTGGTAAGTGAATATCCAAAAACCGCAATCAAACTATAATTGATAGCCATAAACAGTATGGCAAATGGGGTGAAGTTTTTATAGACGATCTCTTTATCGAAGGGGGCCGTTACTTCAAATACAGTTGAGGTCTCTGGGTTGGCATATATGGAGACAAGCAAGAATATTATGGTCAAACCACCTAAAGCCAACAGAGATCTTTTAAGAATGCTGTTTTTGTTCAACCCATCATTAACGGAATAAATTTCCACTTGTGTTGTATTATTCACCCTCTACCACCTCCTTCTCAGCAGCCATAGCTAGCTTTACAGGTGTAAAAGAGTATCTGTGGTGCTCAGTTACTCCATGGTTTTTTAAAGCTTCTCTATGCTCTTTGGTGGGATAACCTTGATTACGCTGCCAACCATAATCTGGAAAATGTCGAGCCAATTCCGCCATGATTTTATCTCGATTAACTTTGGCAACTACTGATGCAGCAGCAATGGTAGAGGATATTGCATCACCAGAGATAACCGCGCTACTTTTTATTTTAAGATCATAGGGAATATCCCGACCATCAACCAGAACATAGTCAGGGGAACTAGATAGATCTTTTATAGCCAACTCCATAGCCAACAGTGATGCCATACGTATATTTATTTCATCAATTTGACGTGGTGAAACAGTGCCAACTCCCACGGTAATTGCTTTTTTGTGTATTATTGGGAGCAGTTTTTCACGTTTGGCAGGTGTGAGTTTTTTGGAGTCGTTTAGACTTTCAAGCCCTTGGGAATTTAAATCTATGTAGGGGGGGAAAATAACAGCAGCAGCAACGACAGGACCAGCCAGTGGTCCCCTGCCCGCCTCATCAACACCACAGACTAAATGATAATCTTCTGCCCATAGAGCAGATTCAAGGTGTAGATCCGGATACAGCATGTGATCACACTGTGCTTGATATTAGTGATGAAATTTTGATTGTGTTACTAAAAAAACTATAGCCAACCAGCCAAAAAAAATCATATGGCTAGTTGGCTAATAATAGATTCAAGACTTTCCTACCAGTCTCTTTTCTCACGGATACGAGCTGATTTACCAGTACGCTCACGGAGATAATAAAGTTTAGCCCGACGGACATCACCACGGCGAGTCACCTCAATTTTATCAATTTTGGGAGAGTAGAGTGGAAACACCCTCTCAACACCTTCGCCAAAGGAGATTTTACGTACACGGAATGTTGAGCGAAAGCCAGCATTACGACGGGCAATACAGATACCCTCGAAAACCTGGACTCTCTCCCGGTCACCCTCGATAACTTTAACGTGGACTTTAAGAGTATCTCCAGAACTAAATTCAGGAGCCTCTTTATCTTTAATTAACTGTGCTTCAAAGTTCATCAACTCGTTCATGAAATGTCTTCCTTGCCACCGCAAACAACTAAAAAATTATTATAAATACAAGATTTTTTTAAATATATCCAACCAACAAGCAAAATCCAGAGTAAAGGATGATATATACTCTCTTACTCTTTTGCCATTTTTTTATGCAACTGTTCTAAATCTTCACTCAACGCATCCTGTAATTTACCAAGAAGACGTTTTTCCGCCCTACTCAACCCAGCATATTCCAACAGATCTGGGCGACGTATCAAAGTGCGTAAAAGTGATTGCCGTCTCCGCCATTCATCCACTGCTGCATGGTTACCAGATAACAGGATAGATGGCGGCGATACAACCCTGTTTTTCATACCGTTTTGACTATCACCACCAGGAATCCAATCAGCCGGGCGGGTGTAGTGTGGATGGTCAAGCAATGAGTCATAAAAGGAGTCGGCCTTGAAACTATCGGCATCTCCAATCACCCCTGGTAGCAACCTGGCAACAGCATCTACAACTGCCATGGCGGGAATTTCTCCACCAGTTACTACAAAGTCACCCAAGGACAACTCCTCATCCACGTAGGAGTCTATGAATCTTTCGTCTACCCCCTCATAATGACCACAGACTAGAACTAAATGGTCAAGTTGAGCAAACCGCAAAGCAGTTTTTTGTGAAAACTGCTCCCCTTGAGGTGATAGATAAACCACATGGGGTGGTTTTTGTTCTCTATTTTCTTGTTTAACTACCAAACTCAAACTATTCAAGGCCCGTTCCAACACATCCACTTTCATGACCATCCCCGGTCCACCACCAAAGGAGGAATCATCTACTGTTTTGTGTCTATCGTGAGCAAAATCACGAATTTGAACCAGCTCAACCTCGATATGGTTCTGTTTTTGCGCCCTTCCTAGTATGGAGCTTTGCAAAAGTCCATCAAACATCTCTGGGAACAGGGAAAGGATGGAAAACTTCATCCTACATTCCAGGTAATAAGCGAACCATAACTACTTTGTTTGCAACATCAACATTCAAGACAATCTCTTGGGTAAATGGGATAAGCCTCTCCTCACCTTGAGAATCTACCGACATCACATCATTTGCCCCTGTCTCAAAAAGATGTTGTAACCTCCCTAACTCCTCTCCATCTTCGCTTACGACCATCATACCGATGAGATCATTCCAGTAGTATTGATCATCATCAAGATCCGGTAGTTGTGACCTTGGAACCCAGATATCATTACCTGAAAGAGCTTGGGCTGTTTCTCTATCATCTACCCCTGAAAGGCGTACTATCAAACCCTTGGCGTTACCTCTTCCAGAGACCAAAGTGTAGCTTTTATAGGGACCCCCTTTAAGCCCCAATATCCAGTCAGGGAAATTAAGCAGATCCTCTTTTTGCTCGGTAAAGGAGTTGACTTTTAGCTCCCCTCGGACCCCGTGTGATCCCACTAGACGACCAACAACCAACAAATCAATATTTTCAGATTCTGTCATATGAGGGGTTAGAACTATCGCCTTACTAGTTCATGCTTAAAAAAAGAGGTCTAAGCGACAGCTTCTACCTTCTTGATAAGACCAGCAACCGTTTTGGATGGCAATGCACCAACACCGATCCAGTGCTGTACGCGCTCCATGTTTAAATTGATCCCGTTTTCTTCAACACGTGGATCGTAAGTCCCTAATTTTTCTAAAAAACGTCCATCTCTTGGTGAACGAGAATCTGCTGCAACCACAGCATAAAATGGGCGTTTTTTCGACCCCCTACGTTGCATACGAATACTAACTGCCATCAACCATTTCCTTGTTATAACAAACCCATTAATAAAAAATTCTTTATAGCTTAACTATTTAATTTAATTTATCACCTAAATAGTTAACCTTACAATAACCGGAACATTGTACTGATTTAATTTACCGTGTCAAGAATATCATTTTGGCTTAAACCCTGGAAATCCTTGTGGCATCATACCACCAAGACCTCCCATACCTCCACCACCACCCAAACCAGGTATATTGGGCATACCTCCACCAAACATACCCTTTGGTCCCATTTTTCCCATTTTTTTCATCATCTTCTGTGTTTGAACAAACTGTTTAAGCATCCTGTTTACCTCCTGTACTGAGGTTCCAGAACCAGCAGCAATACGCCGCTTTCTTGAGGCGTTTAAAATTTGATGTTTTTTTCTCTCAGCAACAGTCATGGAGAGAATAATCGCCTCAATACGCTTTAGTTTGCTATCATCAAGCTGACTCTCACGGCCTTTGATGGCATTTTTCATCCCGGGAATCATACCAACCAGATCCTTCATTGATCCCATTTTTTGCACCTGTTGCATCTGGCTTAAAAAGTCTTCCAGGTTAAAAGATGCCTTTGCCAGTTTTTTCTGAAGCTTGGTGGCCTCTTCAATATCCACCTTCTCCATGGCTGTCTCAACCAGGGTAAGAACATCACCCATACCAAGGATACGTGATGCTATACGTTCTGGGTGAAAAGGTTCGATACCTGTTAAAGCTTCACTTGTACCGATAAATTTTATCGGTTTTCCTGTAACATGACGAATGGAAAGTGCAGCACCACCACGGGCATCACCATCAGTTTTGGTAAGCACTACTCCAGTTAAACCGAGTTTTTCATCAAAACTCTGGGCAACGGTAATTGCATCTTGCCCGGTCATTGAGTCGGCAACCAGGAGTGATTCAGTAGGATTTACTATGTTGCGTATGTCACGCAGCTCATCCATCAACTCATCATCGATATGGAGTCTGCCTGCCGTATCAAAAAAGAGTATGTCATAGTTACCGTTACGGGCGGCATCTAGTGCTCTTTTGGCGATATCACGTGGGTTTTCAGTTGGCTTTGTTGGCATGACATCAACACCAGCAGAACCACCTACTGTAACCAACTGATCCATAGCAGCAGGACGATAAACGTCTAAAGATACCATCAAGGATCGTTTACGGTTTTTTTCCAACAGCCGTTTTGCCAACTTACCTGTTGAGGTGGTTTTACCAGAACCTTGCAAACCTACCATCATCACAACTACTGGAGGTTGCGCTGCAAGATTAAGTTCAGAGTTGACATCACCCATTAAATGGACCAACTCCTCATGGACCACCTTGATAACCTGTTGTCCAGGAGTAAGAGAACCCAACACTTCTTGACCGATGGCTTTTTGTTGAACCGATTCGATGAACGATTTTACAACAGACAGACTGACATCTGCTTCCAACAAAGCCCTGCGAACTTCGCGTAAGGAGTCCTGAATATTCTTCTCATTCAGTGAACCCCTGCCCTTAAGCTTTTTGAATACACTATCTAAACGGTCTGATAGGGAATTAAACATAGCCCTCTATCTCTCTTTATTTGAAAAAATTAACAGATATTTAAAGGTAATTATGATGGATTCACACCTGGGACTACCGGTAGTCCCATAGATCGCCACTGAGAAATTGAACCAGCAAACAGTCGTACTTTTTTAAACCCAAGGTGACGCAGCAACACCCAACTTTGTGAGGCTCGGTGACCTGATTCGCAGTAGACTATTATCTCCTGTTCACTATTTTCAACCCCAACTTTTTTTAACATTTCTCTTATCTGATCAATGTCCAACAGTCGTGAATCACTCTTGCTGCGCAGGGTTTGGGTCCACTCAAAATGATAGGCTCCATTAATGTGACCCCGTGGAGATGATATGGTTTTACCAGTATACTCTTTGGATGTTCTAACATCAATTATCACTCCATCCCAATCACTTTGGGATAGTTCATCTACCTCTTCAGCACTCACATCCCAACTATTATCAGGCCGTGAGATAAATTTAACAGGATTGATTTCTGTAATTTTTTGTTCCATGGGCCGTTTTTCTTCATACCAACGACCAAGTCCCCCATCAAGAATCATCCCTCCACCTGTATGGCCCATGGTGGCAAGGGTCCAGATCAATCTACCACTATCTGCTCCACCAGCTAAATCATAAGCCAATACTTGAGTTTGTGGACCTATGCCCAGCTGACTAAAAATCTCAATCAACTTCTCTTCTGTTGCTCTGGCTCCCAAAGCACCATTACTCTTTTGAACAATTGTGTTGTAAGGGAGTAGAACTGCACCAGGTATATGGAAATCATAAAAATATTTCTCGCCACTAACCTGAATAATCCTTAAATTTGGATTTTGTAGATTGGCCTCTAGCCAATCTTGGCTAACTATAAAACTGTTTGGGTTTGAATCGTCCAAAGAGTTGGAGGTTTTGGGGAGAGCTTCAGCAATAGACATGATAAATACCAATAATAAGTGAAATAAAACTGATTAAGCGCGGAATTATCACGCTTTTTTATTTAAATGTCTACCAAGCTTATGTTCCAGATGAATTATTCAACCCAATAGATATAGGAGACATGCCCCACAGTTTTTAGGTTGAAACGATCAAGAATTTTATAAAAAAAGGTGGTTATCTTCTGTAGAGTTTTATAAAGCAATATTCTTGTTTTTGTTGGTTTAAGCACTTTTCTGGATTTTTCCATTGCCGAGCCATAATCCAAATATGAGAATGGTATGGAAAAAAGAAAAAACTCCAAAGCTTCAAAAAAGTTTATACCACAATCTTTTTCAACTGCGACCACTTTATAACCACAAGATTCTAATAACTTTTCCCAATCTTTACTATACTGAACACACTCATGACCAAAACCACCAATACCAAAGTGTACCCAGCTTTTGCCCATTTTTTTTAAAATCCAGTTTACCGGATCATAGATAAAAGGAAACTCGTCAAGAACAGGAACTGAAATTATCCCTCCCTTACTGCATACCCTGCGCAGCTCTTGTAGAGAAACTTCTGGGTTTGGTACATGTTCTAGAATTGAATAAGCGATAAAATGGTCAAAGACCCCATCGGCAAATGGTAGAGACAACACATTACCCTGAACAAATAGATTTTTTGTCTTGGCAGAGTTACGGTCTAAATCCATGGTAACATAGGTACTTTTTGGATATTGTTCGGCAAAATTCTCCAGACCTGCACCCACCTCTAAAACCCGTCCATCTTGCCACCCTTTCATTGATGGCAAACGAGACTGTTTGCGTCGTATATAATATGTGTAGGTTAGATCACGTATATCCACAATTTATCCTGTAATTATCATGGCTAACTCTGGTTAAATTCAACTATCCCTCTTCTCACTTAGTGAGTAACTATAAGAGGCATAAGCCACCCCCAAGATGGTAAACTGTAAATTACCAAAAAAAGAGGCATAAAGTACTATATTGTCAGTGAACATAAATAACATAAAAAGCGGAAAAGAGGAGGCTCCAGCATAAAATAGTAGCCTGGTTCTGCCATAACTCTGCTTTGCCAGATTTAGGGCATGCCTCATCTGTAATAAAATGGTAATCGCAAATATTATGGTCCCTACCCTCCCATAATCATATAAAAATCGCAGCCAATCATTATGTGGGTGACGTAATTTGGTATAGGTTGCAACTAGCATTTCAGAGGCATTTGCACCAAACCCGAACCATGGCCTTTTGGCCATTCCCTCCTCAAAAAGTGACCAGATGTAAGAGCGTCCACTTGTGGTAAAATCGGGGTTGGAAAAACTCATATCTGTTATGGTTCCACTACCAGAGAAAAACATTTTTTTTTGCATTCGATCTGAATTAAATACAGCAAGACCAAAAGCGATAATTATTAAAAATGCCCCTATGCGCTGCCAACGTTTAAGCGGGGCAAATGTCAAGACAAGGGAGAGACTGGTAACAACCATGCCGGTTCTGGTAAGGGCAATAACTGGGATAATTGCCAACATCGCCCAGTTAAATATAGCTTTAACATTGCCCAAAGCATAACTTGCCGCAAACAGACAACATAACAGAGTTCCGGTCATCACCTCTGCGGCTAATGTACCATAGACAGGCAGTTGTAATGTGAGCAAAACCCCTGTTTTCAAAAAGACCACAAATAAAAAAGCCACCCCCATAAAAGTGTATTGTTCCTCAAATTTCACAAGGTGGTCTTTGTTGATTAAAAGTATAGAAACAGCAAACCCCACCACCAATGGGGTTAACATCATGAAACTTCTTTGCAGGGCATTTGGCTCTTGTGATAAAAGCAGAGATAACAGAACATACCCAACCCATGGTAACCAGATATAAACAGGAAAGTAAGTTTGTTTACCAAAGTTTGCCAACAATACTATTGCGGAAAAAAATAGTGGTAGCACCCAGGCAATACCGGAAATATTAAATCCCAATATTTGCACACCACCAATAACAGCAATGAGAGTCGAGATCATCACAACACGAATTAGAATAGGAAATTCTATTACTTCTGAATATTTGCGCCTATCGACAATCACATCTTATCTCTTGCAAGTTTTTAAAAAAAAGTATCGTAGACCGTTAATATCTTGTTTTGATAAATCTCTAACGAGAACCTCTCTTCAACCTGTTTATGCCCGAGTCTACCAACATCACTACGTTTTTTTGCATCTTTCATCAATGCAACTATTTTTCTCGCCAACTCACCATCATCTCCAGGGGCAACCAGCCAACCATTTTCACCATCTTTGATAATCTCTATAAGGCCATCAACTGAAGATGCCAATACAGGGGTGGAACAGGCCATGGCTTCCACAGCTACAAGACCAAAACCCTCTGACAATGATGGTACGACAAGAAGATCCAACAGGGAAATAATTGCAACTGTTTCGTTATGTTCTTTTTTTCCCAACCATCTTATATTTTTGCTTAAGTTTAGAGAGTCCGCTTTTTTTAACAGTGACTCTTTTTCGCTACCTTCACCAACCAGCAAAAGCTGTATATCAGGAATTTGTTTAATAATTTCAGCCATGGCACGAATAAGAACCATATGGCCTTTTTCTCTGCTCAACCTACCAACCACACCAATTGTCAGATGGTTATCATTTAGTCGTAACAGCTTTTTTTGTGAGCTACTATCTTTAATACCCTGTTTTATAACTGCCATATCCACCTGATTATAGATTGTAAAATGTTTTCGCCCTCTTTTTGCCAATTGGGGGTCAAACATAGCACTATCACCAAACCAGGATATTTCAACAGCTTTGGATACAGCAAAAAAACCCTTACAAAAAAACGCCCCACAACGCAACAACAGTTTAGCCTTTAACCCCTGTTGTCGAGCACTGTAGTGCACAGTTGCCAAAATATTTTCTACCCCAGCCAAATAGGTTGCAACTATCGAAATAAAACCCGGTGTAACATATTGAACATGTACTATATCCGGCTGTATCTCTTTTATGGTTTTTATCAACTGTTGCAACAAAATATATATATCAGCAAACAGACCGCTATGTGACGAACGTTGCAGCCCAAGATGTTTTACTAAAGCACCACTGTTTTCAAACTGTACCAACATACTGCTGTCTACCTCATAATAACAGCAGACTGAGACTTGATAACCAGCATTAATCAAAGTTTGCGCCATTTTTAAGGTCTGTTGCTCTGTACCACCAATCAACAGCATGGGCATGAGTATGAGAATTTTCTTTTTTTTAGCAGTTTCAGCCACGGGTTTCACCCTGTAATATCCAGGGAAATGCCAGCAATATCATAAATATTGCTGCGTTGGCTGGTATATGAAGGTTGAAATCGGTCAAAGCGTGAATCAACATGGCGATAACGCCCATTATTGAAGCAAAGGAGAAACCCTTGAATAAGGGGTCTTTGCTATTTAAAAGTACCTTAAACCCCATAAAAAGAGAGATTAAAGCCGGAACCCCCAAAAACAGCAATCCTAACACTCCTGTCTCGGCCATTATCTCTATATAGTCATTATCTGCATGGCTGAATGAAACGGCAACTTCAAATGATTTATAGCGAGGAAATAGTGTGGGAAATGATCCCATGCCAGCACCAAACAACCAGTGGTCACCCACCATTTTCAGGCTATCTTGAAAAATTGGCAAGCGCATAGTTTGGGTTATCTGTGTCTGTTCAATACGCTCAACAACTTTTTCCAACCCCACCCATTTACCAATAAAAAACAGGTCAACAACCAAAAAACTGATCAACAACAGAGCCATGGTTCGACGTTTTACCTTAAACGAATACAAGGCAAACATTCCTGCAATTGATAGACTCAACAACAAAGAGGTGTTACCCATACGAGACCGACTTAATATCACGCCTATTACAATGATAACCAACAATATGCGTAAAGGGGCTTTATAGCTAAAAAATAGTTTGAGAAAGGAGGTTAAAAGAGCTTTGAAAGATAGCTTACGATGCTCATCTTTTACCCCAGATATTAGCAGCCCGGTTCCAACAGCTAAGTTCATAACCAAAAAGTTGGCAAAATGGTTGCGGTTTATAAAAGTACCAGATGCCGCCCCCGGTGGTGAGTGGGGTGAAGAGAACAGTTGCCCAAATATGGTGTCTGAAAAAAGAAATAAGATACCAATAACAGCTTGAAGAGATGCCGTTATTACCATTGCCCAAGCCAATTTACGCAGACGATTTCTGCTCTCAACCAACAAAAGAGTCATAATAAAAATCAACAGGTACGACAACCCCTTAAGCCACTCAACACGGGAGGCATATGGAGTTACACTTAGAGGGAAAGATGTAACCTCCCCCCACGCTTCACTACTTTGATAAATTGCAGCAATGTTGGGAGAGAGAAACGCCACAAGTTCAGATGGAAGTTGGATAAACTGTATAGTGCTAACCACAAACCATATAGACCATATGATGATTATCGGTAGGCACTTTTTAAAAGCAGGTGAAACAGGGAGTTTTTTTGCTATATGAAGATAGAGCCAAATAAGGCAGATGGCAAAAATCCATATCTCCATAATACTCCATGCCCAGGCTCGGTTACTGCCAAGGGGAATGGGTAGCCAGAATATCAGAGACAGGTATATTTTAAAAAGATAACGGGGGGATTTAGAATGGAGGTCTAAAGGTCTGGCAAACATTATTACAGAACTCCATTTCAACTTTTTGATCAAATTACATTGTAAAAGATCTAAGAAGCAACAATTATTCTGGCTGGTAAATATTTTAAACTATAGCAACTTTATTTTTGTGCTCTACATACAACCAAGCTAAAGAAGCTACAATTGCGGCTTCTAACAGTGGAACCGTAGTTAAAATATAACGGGTCAGTATAAGAGGCATCATACCATAGAATATAGTATATAAAACAACAAAGAGTGCGACCCCACCAGTTAGGAACTTTAATTCAATCGGGGCTTTTTTGCGAAAAATCAAATAGGTCAATAAAAATAGAATGGGGGTAAGGGCCATCCGGTAGATATCATAAGATAAATAGACCAGTTTCCTTAAAAAATGTAGATTTTCCTGATATTTTCCAACTGCCCAATGGTAATAGCCAAAGTTAAACCAATAGTTGCGCATTCTCACAAGCTTTAATACCACAACTGTATCAAACCAACTAGCCTCTTTTCGCATTTGAGTCAAATCACGAAAATCTCTGTTTAATTCTTGAGGTATAAAATTGCCATCAGCTTTTTTTAACTTACTCCACAAATCAGCTGTTTTGTTTCGCTCGGTATCACTGTAGAAGATATCTTGCCTGACTTGAAGCTCGGAATAGTTTTTGGCATGAAACATAGCCAACATAAAATATGTATCTGCTCTATCTTTTATCCAGGTATTAAACCAAGCTGAGACATCCAAGGTATCCACCGGAAAGTTGGCTGGGGGAAAAACAGGAAGACCATTTGCCACACTTCTCATCCACCAACCACCCATAGGTATGGAGCAGATGACCATTCCTAAAAGTAATTTTTTAAGCGCCATTTGAGGTTTGTAGATGATAAATGCTGCAATAATAATTGGTATACCTAATAAAATATTGTCATATCTTACAAACATTGCAGCGGTATAAGTAAAAGCAGAACCTAATATCAACAATCTGTTTATAGTTATGGATCTAATTAATATAGCTATCAGGAGTATCCGCAGAGCTATTGTTAATATTTCTGTTTCTGGTACTCGGGAAAAAACAAGTACAAGAGGAGAAATTATAAGTAGAGAGGCAACAGCAAAAGGTATGATTTTGTGCTGTTTAGTAAAACGGATGGTCAAGACATAAAACAGGTAGGTTATTGCCAAAGACAAAAGAGTTGATTGCACTATGAGAATAGCTAAATTTGAATGGTTGAACATTTTCCAAACAACTGCAATAAACAGAGGATAGCCCGGCAACTGATTACCACCCCAATGGGGTTTACACTCACCCACTATTATAGATTGTGATACACAGCCTGATTGATAGATATTTTCGGCAACAATTTTATAGCTCCAGATAAAATCAGAGCTATCAAACAGTGGCGCATAGTAGGCTGACAACAGTCTGGGAGCCAATGACAACAGAAAGATTGCCAACAGGTATAATGGTAATCTATTTTTATTTTCAAACATTTATCAAAAAAACCTTAAAATATCTCTCAAGCTTGTTGGTTATTGTAACGAGATGCCAATACCCGTAAAATAAAACGGGGATTTGAGACCATATTACGTTGCCAAAGACGACGGGGTTCTTTAACAAATCGTGTTAGCCACTCTAAACCCAGACGTTGGAAAAATATTCCTGGACGTTTAACAGTTCCACTATAAAAGTCAAATACCGCTCCTATTGGCCCAACCACAGATACATTTAACTTCTCTTTATTTTGAAAAATCCATTTTTCCTGTTTAGGAGCCGTCATGCCCACCCAAAGTACATCCGGGTTTGCTCTATTGATGGCCTCAACCATTTGATGGTTATCTTCATTTGTGAATTTATCTTTAAAAGGTGGTGAATATGTGCCAACGACAGGTATATTTGGATAGTCTTGGGACATCAAGCTTTTTAGTTTAGCCAACACGTGATTGCTGGACCCTAAAAAGAAATAGCTCTTACCACTGTTTTGTCTGTTTAACTGGGCTGATAACTGATAAAACATGTCGCTGCCAGTTATACGACCTCGTATCTGCCCACCAGATATTTTAGAGGCGATGGAGATACCAATACCATCTGGAATTATGAGTGATGCCCCTTTTATTGCTTGATCAAATGCTAAGTCAGCATGGGCCAACTCCAATGAGTGAGGGTTGGCACAGACAAAATAGCTGCATTTTTTTTGTGAGGTTTCAAGCCAGCTACAGGTAATGCTAACAGCATCAGCAACATTGGCAATTATCACAGGGTAGCCCAAGATGTTTTCAGTTATTATCTGTTTGTCACTACCCATAACCAATTAACCTACTATTCTGGTACTATTGATCCCCGACTATTCTATACAATAATTTATAATATCCCAACTATTCTGTTTTACAGTGTAAAAACAGGAAGATTAATTTATGAAAATATTGTTTGTACATAATTTTTATGGATCTTCAGCACCAAGTGGGGAGAACTCTGTATATAAATCAGAAGTGGCTTTGTTGCGCAAAAATGGTCATGAGGTGCTTGAATATACCAGGAGTAGTGATGAAATCCGCAAACAAGGGGTTTGGGGATTGATAAAAGGTGGTTTTGCCACCCCGTGGAATTATTTTTCATATAGAGAGGTAAAACAGTTAATTCTAGCAGAAAACCCAGATGTAATGCACGTACACAACACCTTTCCCTTGATATCCCCAGCAATTTTTTGGGCCGCAGCCAAAACCAGAACAGCAACGGTTTTTACCCTGCATAATTATCGGATCTACTGTGGCGAGGCCTCTTTGTCAAGAGGTGGTAAACCCTGCCATAAATGTTTAGATGGCAGATCTGTTTTTATGTCTTTGTTACACCGCTGCTATCGCCAAGGTTTTTTGGCTACCATACCCATGGCTATTAAAATTGCTAGCCATCGCATGTTAAACACCTGGAACAACCATATAGACAGCCTGATAACACTAAGCAGCTTTCAGGCTGAACTGATGGAAAAAGCTGGAATAAAAAAAGAGTTGATCACAATTAAACCCAACTTTTTACCTGATGCAGCAAACCCTGTTACATGGAATTTTCGAGAAAACAAAATTGTATTTGTTGGAAGACTAAGCCAACAAAAAGGTGTTCATCTATTGGTTAAAGCTTGGGAATTATGGGGAGAATCAGCCCCTAAATTAGAGCTAATTGGTGATGGACCGGACCGCTATACACTTGAAAATATGGTTAAAAAGGTAAACTTGACCAACAAAATCCATTTTTCAGGGCATATTGCCAATAGCGATGCTCTTAATAGATTGGCCAAGGTAAAAATGATGATTTTACCTTCAATATGTTATGAGGGTTTCCCTCTGGTTATCTGTGAAGCTTTCGCCATGGGTGTACCGGTGGCAGCCTCTGACCATGGGGCAATGGGCAGTATGATTACAGATGGAGTTAACGGTAAGCTGTTTCTAGCTGATAATGCTAAAATGTTGTTGTCAGTTGTCCAATCAGTTTGGGGTGATGATAAACTCTTATCCGCCATGGCAGAAAATGCCAGATCACAGTTTGAAAGACAATATACCAGTAAAGTAAACTATGCCAAGCTCATGGATATCTATAACAGTGCCTGTGAAAAACGAAAGAAAAAACTACTAACACCCTAAATAGACCACCACTTATCCCCCATTTTTTCTTTTCATTACCAGCCACTGCTGGGTATAACCACGTAGATGGGCCTGAGCTACAACTTGCCCAAAACGGTTTATGTAACCAAACTCACTATCTAACTTATCAATAATACCTGTTTTTTGCTCTTCATATAGGGTTTTTATGGTGTGGGTTTTTACATATCTATCACAGATAATATTTGCCACCTCATCACAACCAAGGTCGCCAACCATATGGATTTCAACGATTATATCACATAAAAGAGTGGCAGGATTGTTTTGAGGGTCTAACAGTGATAGCTCACCACCTTCAATATCAACAATCAACATATCCCCAGATTGCAAGATGTCATCATAGATAAACTCCTTGCTCACAAGCTTATGGGTGACATTTTGCAAGTTGTTTAGCTCTTTTATCTGGTTGGCAACATTAATTTCACCGTTGTCAATATCATAACCAACCACTGCCATATTTGGATTAAGCTGTGCCAAGCCGTTGCTAAAATATCCACTGGCACAACCGATATTGAGGAGCCTTGCCCTATTCTCAGCCAAAGCTCGAATATCATCGTTTAACCAAGCCTCATAGCTACCCAATATATGTTTTAAATTAAAGTTACCACTGTCAATCCCCCCATAAAGCCGCAAACCAGCAAAAAGCCCTCCTTGAACAATAAGTTTGCCACTATTATTGAGGTTTGCAATTACAAATTTTTCATAATGATCATAGGCCAACAAAAGGCCAAACTGTGACCGTTCAAAGCTGTTGAACACTGTTTTATAAAAAGCAGCAGCCAATCTTTTTTTTATTGTATTTGTCATATTACATGAAGCCAAAAAATAAATTATTTAGCTAGGGCTACCTTTCTCCTCTGTTTCAACTATATCGAGAGTTTCAATAATATCTCCTGTATCTTCAGGAGGAGGAACTACCTCCAATACTTCCTGCACTGTTACCTGTACTGTAGCTGCTGATTGCTCCGCAACATTTGCTGCATTGTTTGCTGTCTCTCCAGCTTGATCAGCTGTTTTTCCAGCTTGATCAGCTGTTTTAGCAGCTGCGGAAGATGTTTGTATAGCAGCTTGAATTTCCCTGGTTGCAGCAGCAGATGCAGCTGCAACTGTTGCTACATCTAATCCAGCTGCATTGGCTACAGCACCTTGAATGTTTAAATTTGCAGCTACTTCTTGACCAACAGTAGCTGATATAGCACCAGATATTGCCCCAGCTGCCGAGGCTCCGGCAACACTTGTAACAGAAGCAGCTATAGCAGTTGCTGAATCAGCACCAGCAATGCTAGTAACAGAAGCAGCAATACCAGCAGCAGAATCAGGTCCAGCCTCTTGGGTAACAGAAGCAGCAATACCAGCAGCAGAACTCGGCCCAGCTATTAAGGTGACTGAAGCAGCTATGCCAGCAGCAGACTCTGCTCCTGCCTCTTTGGTTACTGAACCAGCTATTGCAGCAGCAGAATCTACCCCAGCAATTTTAGTAACCGATGCTGCAATACCAGCAGCAGACTCTGCCCCAGCCTCTTTGGTTACCGACCCAGCAATTCCTGCTGATGATTCTGCACCTGCCACTTTGGTAACAGAAGCAGCTATACCAGCAGCGGAATCTGCTCCGGCCTCTTTGGTTACTGCACCAGCAATATCAGCTGCACTTTCACCGACAACTTGGGTAACTGAAGCCGCAATATTAGCTGCAGATCCAGCCTCTCCTGCTACTTTGGTAACTGAGGCAGCCACATCCGCAGCAGCTTGGGGTGCAACTGAGGCTGTAGCTGTTGCTACCAATGTGGTTGCAGCTGTTTTTTCGGTCTCCGGCATGGTCTCAACTGCTGTAGCAGCAGCATCTGCTGCCTCGTTGGGAGCAGCTTGGGCAACTGCAGCAGATATCATTGATGCACTTCCAGCATTGTCGGTTTTACCAGGGGCAGAGAGTGCTCCTTGAATGGCCACTGTTGCTACATCATTGCTAGCTCCAACTGTTGCACCAACAATCTGTGCCATCTCTTTATTGGATTCAGACACCTTGGCAGAACCTGTAACAACACTTTTTGTACTAGTCTGTCTGTTGGCTGTTGTTATTGTTTTCTGGGCATTGCTATGGGTTTTTAGGGTTGTTTCAGCATTTGGAAATCTGGCTTTTGCCTGGGATATAAAACTGCTTACAGCTGGAGTGGCAGCAACCTGTTTATCAAACATGTTTAGCTCATTTGCTTGAACCAGCATAGAGAGGGAATCTTTGGCCGCAGCATAGGCGCTGTTGATAATAAAGCTCTGGTTTTTCAACCATTTTTTACTATCTGTCAAGTATAGCTTTATCTTGTCCATAAACAGTGATGCACCATCTTTGTTACCACTGTTTGTCGGGGGTGAACCTCCTTGTTGCTGTTCTAAAATGGGCTTTCTGTTGGCTAGGGCATCCTCGTTTGCCTGCTCTTCACTAAGAGGGGTCGGTTTAAACTCCTCTTCCCCTATCTCTTTTTTGATATAATCCAAACCCTGTACAGAGAGAGCCGCTGGAAATTGCTCTGGATCAGGTGGCAAGGCTTTATCATTACCAAAGGCGATGGCCTCTCCCTCTTTTATCTGTAGCTCACCAGCTTTATTGGTAAGAGAGCCTTTGCCATCGGACAGATTTAAAAAGACCGGGACATTTTTAGCCACAACCCCTTCAAAAGCTGTACCTCTGATACCTAGTGATGCTAAAGGGGTTCTCATAACAAAAGATTGGCTTTTAACGGCAAATCCTGAGTTATACTGAAAAGCACCTTGTACTACGTTGATATTGTTAACTGTTTTACTCTCAGCGGGGTTGAATAAAAACTCGTCCAACTCAACTTCTGAATTAGGACCAACAACAAACTTTGCTCCATCACGAAAAGTAATCTCTGCTCTGGAGGCATCTGCTGTTAAAAGGGTCTGGCCTACAAAAACCTTGTCGTTGACCACCGGAGTGGTTTTTTCACCAGATTTAAGGAGCTGAACATCTTTTTTAATTACCGATAACCTGCCAACATATTGAGAATCTGGTGGTTCAGCAGCCATAACTGAGCCATCAATTAACAGCAGTGCAGTTAACAGCAACCCTGTAAAGATATTTAATATAGAAGCTAAAGAATTTTTCATAATATTGAAATTCAGTCCCTACCAAAACCAAATGTCTAGTTGCAAAATTCCCTATAACAGTAACACTATAACAAAATATAAGATTTTAGGTTATCTAATTTTTTCTTAAAAAAAATTGCACATACTGTTATTTCGGCAACTGCAAGACATCACAACCTCTACAGAGGTGGTTTGCAAGTTTTAGCTTATTGTTGAGTTTGGCAAAACGGATGATATCAGGACGAGTCTTACCTTTTAAAGATTTTTGCAGGCTGCTTTGCATGGGTCCACGCCATCTGTTTGGTATCCAGGGCCAGGTGATAAGGGATAATTTTCCAATGGCAAGTTGAATTGGATAATCGTTGGGAGCGGCAACTATTGCACTTCTCATAGCCTGCCATGTCTGTTCATCCATCTGTTTAGCAGCAATTTTTGCTCGCGCCAATCTTGCCCATAGATATGCTGATGCTGGTTTTAATGGGATAATAGAGCGTAGATACTCCAGCGATTTTTCATCTCTTTCAATTATTTTAGCTGTTGATTTAAAACTCTTAAACTTGAATAACCTTGCCATATCCTCCTTATGGTCAGGATTATCAGGATCTAAATCCATGGCTGTTTGCAAACTTTGCTGGCTTTTTTGCCATTCCTCATAACTGGGAAACTTAGCTGTTTTATTCCAACTCTCAAGACGTAAAACAGCTCCAACCCTATGAAGATCAGCAACTCCAAGGTGCAATGCTTCTATAATAAGCAGCAATAGTCCCATAATAGCGATAATAGGAGCAATTTTACCCATGTAATTAGATCCCATTTGTTTATCTTGACAAAAAATGTAAGAATAAAAGGTACATGTTTATTGATGTAGCAACTTTAAAAAAAAATTACAATCCTAGGGAGCTAAGACAACGGTCTTATTAGCTCTGTTTTTAAGGTGAAATAATAAAACCAAACCCAGATAGCTGGGTTAATATAGCACTATATGTGTTGGTGTGAAATTTGCAACCTAATAAGGATCTGTTATTTAAACAATTATTGGGGCAAAAGTGCATTGTATATTAACTTATTAAAAATAGGTTTTGTTGTAATAGCTATATTTTTGCTACCCGTGCAAATTGTTGTTGCTGACTCGACCATTAGTGCTGATACAACAGAAAATCAACCTCTATACAACATAACAATTGTGACAGAGCCAGAAGAGGCAAATGTTGAGATAGAGGTTTTTGATATGGTTGCAAAATATGTTCATGGTGTCAAATTGCCAGCGGGACGTTACAGCATAACCGTATCTCACCCCTGCTACACAACCCAAAACGGTTATATTGATATCTCCGACAAAGATTGGGCCGGGAAAATTATTCTAGAGCCAAAATTTGCCAGCCAAGTATCAACAAAAGAGCTTAAAGAAGAGTGGCAAAAGCTAGAAGAAGAGAGAGAGGCGTTTAATGCCGAAAAGCTGGCTTGGGAGAAGATGCGTCTGCAACATGAGAAAGAAAACAGGGATAAAAGCCTTTTACAAAAACAGACTATCGAACAATCTGATGAGTCTAGCTCGATAAACCTAAACTCAGATACAAAGGTTGCAAAATTAATTGCCGAAATAATGGTTGAACTAAAAAGCAACCATTTGGGCAAAATTTCTGACAAACAAGAAAATACACTACAAAAAAATATTGCACATCTAGTTGAGATTGCCCCAAACAATCCAGATGTTAAACGGGTATTACAGCTTTATAAAAAACGCTATTTAATTGTTTTGGGAGTTTTTGGTAACTATAACACCATGGCACGGATGGAAGATTATCTTGAAAAAAATGAACTTCCCTGGTTTGTCAGCCCAATAAAAAACAAAAATAGAGATATGAAACGGGTTATTATTGGTTTTTTTACTAACAGGCCAGAGGTAGAGGAAACTAGGAGAAAGTTACATAAAGATTTAAATATCGATGATACAATAGTGAACATTTTCTACTCAGAAAAAAGCTAAGGGGAAGTTGTGACTCAACTCAAAAAAACAGTTGCGGTGAGTCGCAAAGCAACAGCCGTTGTGAATTTACTCAAAATCTCCCACACCGCCCCAATATCTATTATAACCAGCCAATATATCACTAGCTGTAATCTTAATAAGCTGTTCTCAGGCAAAGTGTTGAACATGGCAATTTTGTTTGTTGCCAGCTCTCTAAAATCTGCCCATGGATTAGAACCCCCCCTACAAGCTATACCTATTTCTCCAGATACTGTGGAAGAGTTAACAGCCCAAAGCAAGGTATTGGCCCCGGTTTTAAATGAGATTAAACAAAACGAGCAAACGGCTTTAAAATTTATCCCAATTAATGGAGATAAATTGGATATAATTAAAAAGAGAGAGAGCAAACAAACAAAAACCAGGCAAAAAAACTATGCAAAAAAATTGGTTTTTAGCACCGTTAGTCAACAACAGATCAAAACAATAAATTCTAATTTAAAGCAAACATCCATTGCAAAAAACAATCTTAAACCCCTTCGGTTTATCCCCTATAATTATGCTGAATCAACACCAAACAATTCTGATAAACTCCCCATTCAGATAGCCTCAGAAAATCTATCAATAGGCCGACCAGAAGAGATTACACTTACCAATAACAAAAAAAATCAATCTGTCTTAGATTTAAACAATAATGAAAATCAACCAGACAAAGATGATTATCCCTGGTTAGCCGATGATGTGATAACAGATGTTGCTGACTTAGGACCGGGTACTGATGAGGAATACCCATTTCAAGATCTAATGGCCAATGTGGATGGTATAACACTGTCCATTAAAAGTGCTACCCACCATAATGACAATTTTTTCACCACCAAAGATAATCGTACCACCTACATTTATGAGGTTTTATCCCCTGCTCTCTCCCTTGAGGGTGACAATGAGAGGTTCAAGTTTAGTGGTGGAATTAGCAGTGAAATTGGCCTTTTTGAAAAAGACACCGCAGACAATTATGTCGACTACAACCTAAACGCCAAGGTATCAACTCGTATAAACGAACAAGTAGCAGTCACTTTAACCAGCTCAGCAGCTTGGGGTCATGATGCTCGAGGGAGCAACGATGATGTTGCGGACTCTGATTCTCCCAACAGGTATTTTAAACCGTCTGTGGGGGTAAAATTCAACCTTGGTATAGAAGGTGGAATTGTGGGTCTGACTATTGATGGCGATATTACAAACACAACATATCTAAACCACAGTTCAACCACAGGTGAATTAGAAAAAGAGGTGTTAGGGCTAGATGTTGCAGTCTCCATAGCCCGCGGCCCCGAACTATCTTTTTTATCTGGAATCGATTTTCAATATAACAATTATGAGCATCTAACAGGTAAAAGCAGCCAAGATCTATATTATTATATAGGTGTAGGATGGAATCCCAATGATCTGTTCAACTTTGACGGTAAAATTGGTGGTCGTGAGAAATTCTTTATCAAGGATGAGACCATCCCCTCTTATGCAAGTGTCGCATGGGGTCTGAGTATGAATTGGATTCCACTGGAATATTCAACCTACTCCTTGGGAACCAGTATGACCACCAGTGACTCAACTGGCAGTGCTGATCTTTTTTCTACCAGGGATGTTGATATATCCTGGTCTCATAAATGGGCTGACTTTATTGGGACGGATTTAAACTCGGCATATTCCTGGAAAACAGCAGAAGGGGTTGGTCAAACAAAAGTCGACAAAACGTGGCGTTATGGTGCTAAAGTAGGTTTAAGTATTGATGATTGGTTAAAGATAGCTTTAAAATATGACCACACCTCTTTGATGTCCAATAGCAGTGGCAGCAGTTATGATCAAAACAAATTTCTGCTTTCCATAGATGCTGAAATATAGTGGTTATTATGTTTAAACAAACAACTACCTACAAAAATAGATCCCACTTAAAGACTGTTATTGGCCTATTCTCTCTTTTTTGTTTAATGGCTATCTCTGTTTTGCAGCCCTCTACAGGGTTCTGTGGACAGAATGACTACCGTTTAGGTGTAGGTGATACAATTTCCATCAAGGTTTTTGATGAGCCAGACTTGAGCGTCAAGGTACTTCTAGGAGATACAGCTTCGTTCTCTTTCCCTCTTTTGGGAGAGATTCAGGTAGAAGGCATGACGGTAAAACAGGTTGAGTCTCTAATAACAATGCGTTTAAAAGGCTCCTACCTGATAAAGCCCAAGGTTAGTGTCTTGGTTGTTGCCTACCGCAAGTTCTATGTTAAAGGGGAGGTAAAGTCTCCTGGTGAATATTCCTACTCCCCACAACTAACCATGGATAAGGTGATTAGTCTGGCTGGAGGGTTTACCAATCGGGCCAATAAAAAGAAAATTTATATCCAATCGGAAAAAAACAGTAAAAAGAGAACTCGCCGTGCCAACCTCAATACCATCATCCAACCTGGTGATGTGATAACTGTAGAGAGGCGTTTTTTTTAATTTAACAACTTAGCTAAAAAATGATCTGTATTTTTTGTGAGTTACTATCATAAACCAAACAAATCAACTCAATGTTTCTCAAGAGGTCTATTGTTATAATAATTGTGTTGATCCCCTTGTTGTTCCCTGTTTTGCCAAAACATATGCGCAAATATGCAATATACAGCGTAGATACCCAATAGACTTACAAAAAATATGCTATCAGCAATCAATGCTGTAAATGCAACTGTTGCAACTATAGCCATAATAGTTGCTATACCCAAAATAATCATAAGAGTATGGTTTACGCTAAACCCAGCCCTTAACAATAGGTGGTGCATATGTTGTAAATCTGGTTTGAAAGGATTTCGCCCCTTAAGCAATCTACGCAATATAGAACTAAACAGCTCTATCAATGGTATTGCCAGAAGCCAAAGCGCACCAGCTGCAGGAAAAGCTGGTTCTGCTTGTTCTATATTGTGGGGTGTGTAAGATTGGGAGAGTGAGATGGTAAACCAAGCCAAAAACAGCCCCATCAACTTACTACCCCCATCTCCCATAAATATTCGAGCAGTCTGTTGACCTAATAGCCGTGAGTTAAATATAAAAACTGGTATCAAGGCAGATATGATAATTAAAATTATCTCTGCCTCCCCATATCTCCCCACAATAGTGGCTAAATATATCATGGCTGTAAGAGAGACAATGGTCAAACCAACAAGCAGACCATCAATGCCATCTACCATGTTAAGGGCATTGATAACACCTACAATACATATAACCGTAAATGGAACAGCAAAAACACCCAGTTCTACCTCACCAAAGCCGATTAAATTACCCAATGTTTTAACAGTTAAACCGCCACCTACCGTAATAATTGTGGCTATAATGAATTCTAAAAAAAATCTCTTGTAAATTGATAACCCTGTTATGTCATCCCACACACCAACTGCTAATATAAGAAAGGATGCCCACCATAACCGCTCGTTGTATGGAGATATGATTTCAAACAAAAAAAAGGCAGGCATAAGCCCTAAAAACAAGGCAATACCACCTACCAAAGGGGTGTTGTTTTTATGTTTCTTGTGTCCCCAAGGTTTATCTACCAAACCAAGATTTGGAGCCAGAACAACACCTACAAACAACCAAAAAAGTGTGCCCCCTGCAACGATAGCCATTTCATAAAAAGGTAGACTAAACATGGAGGTATCTAAAGTTTCAGTCATAACATTTTTTCATTAAAAAATATGGCTACATGATATAAACATCAGCTTTATTTCAACAAATAACTGTTAAAATGTCTATTGATTGCGAGCTACTTACATGTTAGTAAGTGACCCAACATAAGAGCTACGATATACTAACAAAATTTATGGTTTATTGAAGGTTAAAATACATAAACCAAGCTCTAACTTATTTTGAGTATCTAAATGGCTAACAGACAGACACAACAATCTGAAAATAAACCACAATCAACAGTTGATACAACATTATCCCAAGCAGTGGAGCTATTTAAAGCAGAAAAATACATTGAGGCCGACAAACTGTGCACAACCATCATTCAATCAGATCCCAACCATATTGATGCCATTAATTTATTGGGGGTTATAGCGCAAAAAGTAAATCGTCACGATTTAGCAATTGGTCTGTTTCAACGAGCCATAAATATCAATAATAACATTGCCATTCTATATTTTAACCTTGGGTTGTCCCTATATCATATAAACCAAGGGGAAGAAGCTGCAAAAGCATTAGATATTGCCCATAATAAAGACCCTGGGAACAAACAGATATCTGATTTTTTAAATAATATCACCAAAAAACATTTAGGCAATAATACAGACAATATACCGTTTGATAGAGCAGATGATATTTTACAAAAAGGGATAGCCCTCCATCAATCTGGTCAGGTTGATAGAGCTATAGCCTGTTATCAACAGGCCATAAAAAACCAGCCTGATAACTCTTCAGCTCTTTGTAACCTGGGATCGGCTCTAAAACATCAAGGTAAAATTAAAGAGGCAATTATTGCTTATGAAAAAGCCATAACTATCAAGCCGGATTTAATTGAGGCCCATAATAACCTTGGTAATACAATGGTTGAGAGTGGCAGACTTGATGAAGCAGCTATCTGTTTTGACAAAGCAATATCTATAAACCCTGAATATGCAACTGCTCATAATAACCTAGGCAAGGTAAAACAAGAGCAGAACAGATTTGCAGAGGCCCAAGCCAGTTATCAAAAAGCCCTTACTATAGATCCAAATTTTGCCCATGCATATTATAATATGGGAACTCTACTTGCTAAACTACGCAAAGATGAAGATGCCATTGCCAGTTATAAAAAGGCCATATCAATAAACCCAGATTTTGCTGAGAGCCACTACAATATTGGGTCTTGTCTCTACAAACAGAGCAAGCTTCATGAGGCTGTTTACCACTTTAAAAAAGCTATTTCAATAAATCCTGATTATATTGAGGCACATAGCAATCTAATATTTTGCCTGGACTATATTCCTGATTCAGATTCAGAACTGCCAAAAATTCAACGAAAAAAATGGGCTAAACAACATACTGAACATCTCCAATCTTCTTGGTTACCTTTTAAAAACAGCCCGGAACGTAAGCGAAAATTGCGGATTGGTTATGTGGCAGCAGAATTCTGGAAACACCCAAATGCAGAAGTTTTCGGCCCCTTACTGCTAAATCATGATGCTGAAAATTTTGAGATATGTTGCTATGCAGCTAGCGACAACGAAGATGAGCTTACCGCTAAATTTAAAAAAATTTCTACATTATGGACAAAAACCGATGGGCTGGATGATGAGACATTGGCTACAAAAATACGCCAAGATGGAATAGAT
Source organism: Magnetococcales bacterium (assembly GCA_015232405.1). GTDB lineage: Bacteria > Pseudomonadota > Magnetococcia > Magnetococcales > JADFYX01. The sequence continues at coordinate 46,610 of JADFZS010000011.1, forward strand.
ATCCTTGTTGATCTTAGTGGTCACTCACCCTTTAATCGTCTTATGACCTTTGCCAGAAAACCAGCACCTATTCAAATTCATGCTTTTGGCTACCCCCTTGGTACTAATATGAAAGCCATGGATTATATATTTTTAGATCCGGTATTAATACCTGAAAACGATCGGAGCAAATTCACCGAAGAGATCATTGATCTAAGTTGTGTAATACATATGAATTCAGACACACTTTTTCCTGCATTAAAAGATCCACCTGTTATGGAAAATGGCTATATCACATTTGGTGCTTTTAACCGTCTGGAAAAATATACCGACACAACCTACTCTTTGTGGGCCAAAATCCTCCACAAAATCTCAACAGCAAAACTATTAATGAAAACAGAAAAATTGAGCAACCAAAACCAACAAACCAAGATCTACTCAAAATTTGAAAAACTGGGGATACCTGCAGATAGACTTATATTACTTGGCAAAACATCAAAATATGAACATCTTCAAGCTAACGGTGACATAGACATCATGCTGGACTCTTTTCCTTTAAATGGCGGAATAACCACGTTGGCATCGTTAAGAATGGGTGTTCCTGTTTTAACTTGCGAAAAGTTGACCCGTTTTCTCTTTACCTCTTCGGTATTAAATGTATTAAAGCTGGATGAGTGGCGGGCAAAAGATGAAGATGAATATGTAAATCTGGCAGTTAGGTTTTCTAAAAATATTCCATATTTAAAAGAGTTACGTTATGATCTGCGCAGCCGTTTTGATAAGTCGGTACTTGGTGATTCCAAACTATATACCCAAGAGGTAGAATCTGTATATCGGAAGCTCTGGATAAAATGGTGTGACAATCAATAATTTCTGCTATATGTATCAAACGTAAGGATATCAAACCCCTTTTATCAAATAATCAATCCAACCAAAAAGAGACAAATGTTTTGCGGTTAGGATTGTTGAGAATCTCGGGGTCACTGTAATAGGAGTCGTCTTGTGAATGGTTGGAAGATATCTCTTCTAACACTACCCCATCTTGGCAACCAAAAGCGTGACGTACTCCTCTCTCGATGGTTATAACATCACCAGGATAACACTTTTTACTGACTCCATCTAAAGCCAGGTCTAGTGTTCCATAGAGAACATGAAAGGTCTCTTCTTTAACTTTATGGTACTGTTCGGGATGATTTTGCCCAGGTAGAACAACGATCAATTTTTTGCAATATTCCCGATTAACCACTGTGATCATACTTATCCCTGTTTTGGCAAAATTCTTCAAACCGTAATGATGGGATATCTCAAGTTTGGACTCTTGGGGAATCACAATATTACCAGCTTTTAGAAGCTCGGTAACACTACCTACAATATCTTCAATCTGTTTTCTAATTATCTCAATTCTTGAGTTGGACTCCAGTACTGGCTCACCTTTTTTAATGGTTTTGGTTGCATAATAGTGGTCATACTTTGACCAGTCATTTGCGGTTATATGACCAGGTTTTGTTGGTATAGCCATAAAGACATCGGAATCTTTAATACGCTCCCCTGCTACAATATCATTATTGGCGTAAATACCCCGACGCAGTGAAACAAGGCTATCAAGCTCTTTTTGTGTTGGTTCTATACGTCTATTGGATACACCACATATGGTAAAGGCTCTTTTTGCAGCGGTTAACCAGTTAAACACCTGTTGCGGGGTTGCTGAATAGGCGTTGATACTATATTCAGAAGTAGGCACACCAACATGTTTTTCAAATACATTACATCCTTTAGCTATGGCAAGAGCTATAATATCGCTTTGTGATGGTTCTTCGTGGGTAGAGTAGCCAATGGGAATATCTGGATAACGCTCCATGAGAAAATCTATTTGGTTTAATTGTAGATTTTCTGTTGCTGTTGGATACTCAGCAACACAGTGCATCAGGGTAAACCGAATATCCCTATGTTTCATAAAACTTACTACATTATCAATATCTTCAGTCTTAATGCCTGCTGTTGAACCTATAACTGGTAATTGACATTCGCCAATACGTTCCAGAAGTGGCCAATCGGTAAATGAACAGCTTGCAATTTTAAGTACATCAAAACCATCTTCTATAATAAGATCAACGGATTCTGGATCAAATGGGGTGCAGATAGATAGAAAGCCTTGGTTTTTAATCTCTTGAACCAACTTGCGGGTATCATCTCGGCTTAAACTGGTTTCTGAAAAACGTTTTACATATTTTATATCCATCCTATCCTTAAAATCAGGATGTATAAAAGTATCCAATTGCCGATATTGCATTTTAAAAGCAAAATTAAAATCAAAACCTTTGCAAACCTTGGCAAATTCACGGATCACATGTAGACCATGCTCAACACTACCCATGTGGTTGTTAGCCATCTCTAGAATAAAAAGTCGATCTAGATTTAACTCACTCATAATTTATTTGCCTTTGTTTACCGTTAATTTAGTAATTTATAGTTTTTCTTAACTTAAGATACCTGTCCATTCTGGCACATTTACCCATCCTATGACATAATTTTTTTTGCTGTCATAAGAGATGGATTTTCAAAACAGTCAATAAACTCAACCACACCAAAGCCTGCATCAACTAGCCACCCTTTAATTTCATTAAATGAGTAGCTATTGCCACGCTGGGTATTTACCAACATGTTAACTGCAAAAAAGGTGCGGTCTAGAGGAGATGTATGGTCCTCAGATATTATAGTTTCGTGAATTATCAACAGCCCATCAGGCTCCATGGTGTTGTAGAGCTTTTTTATAAGCTTACGATTTTGAACTTCACCCTCCATGTGTAACACATTTGATATCAGTACTACATCATAGTTGGAACCTAACTCCACATTTGGATCGTTATAAAAATCTGCTGCTATAAAGCTTATCCGCTCGGCGAAACCACCTTTTTCAACATATGGACGAGCAGACTCAATTGTTATTGGCAGATCAGCAATTACCCCAAACATTTGTGGGTTGACTCGTAATATCTCCTCACAATAAGCTCCAGGTCCACCACCTACATCCAATAATTTATTATAGCTAGCAAGGTTGAGGTTCTCGGCTATAATACGACCATTGGGGCGACCCAGCTCCGCCATAGCACCGATAAACGATCTGTTGACCTCTGAATTTTCTGAAAACTGTAAATCCAACTTTTTATTGGTATGCCCGCTCAATACAGATTCTGGCAATCTTCGCCAACTCTCCATCAACTCATTAATATGGTTCATCGAGTTGATAATGGTATCATCCCCATCACTACAGAGAGTTTTTAAACCAACAGGAGTGTTTTGATACCGCTCTTTATTTTTTAACAGTAGTCCCAATGCCACCAAGGCATCAAGAAGTATTGTACAACCCCTGACACTAGCTTCAATTTTATGGGAAATATCTATTGCACTTAAGCTTTTTTTACCAATTGCATCAAAAAGAGATAATTTATGGGCTGCCATAACCACCTCAGGTCCCTGGAAAGTACGCATCAAGTCCAGAATTTCCTGTTTTTCCATAGGTTTGGTCATTTGATTTAATCCAGATACTTTGGCAGATAGTTAGAAACAAATTATCTCTAACTTACCTTATTTTATCAATTATCACAATCTATAGAGTACTATGAAAAAAGATATTTTGTTATTTTTGCTTGGAAAAAATTGAGAAGGGATTTGCTGCTAGCCAACAATATATTAATTAAAACGGAGTGCTTTAAAAAAGTTCAAACTATTAATGACGGTCGGTAATTATAATACCTTCACGTCTGGGGTCTGTTCCCCCGTGCATACCTTTTTTGTCTATGGTTATTACATTTAAACCACTTTCCATTTTTTTACTTACCACCTCATGGCCCATAGCCTCAAGTGGCTCCTTTAAAGTCTCTATTGGAGTTCCTGCCTCTAAGGTTGTCACACCATTGGTATTGCCAAAATTTGGAGCAGCTACAACTGTTTTAGGGTCTAGGTTCCACTCTAATATGCTCCAGATAGTGCGTGCAACATAGCCAATTATTTTACTACCTCCTGGAGAGCCAGCAACAACTTTCAAAGCACCATTTGCATCAAATACCATCGCTGGTGTCATGGAGCTTCTAGGTCTTTTTCCCGGTTCTACTCGGTTGGCAATCAAATCTCCTTTAGCTTTATCTTTGTTTTTGGTTGTTGGCAGAAAGCTAAAATCTGTAAGTTGGTTGTTTAATAAAAAACCATCAACCATCAACCTGGAGCCAAAACCGTTCTCAACAGAGGTGGTCATGGAGACCGCATTACCCCAACCATCTACAATCGAAATATGTGAGGTAGATGGTAATGAATAATCTTTACTTTCTTCACTATCAAGCTCTGGTTGTCCCAACGGTTTTCCCGGTTGGGCGTTGCCCATATCCTTGTCTAGCTGAATAAGCTCAGCGCGCTTTTGTAGATACTCTTTTTCTAATAGCTCAGCTACTGGAACTGTAACAAAATCAGCATCTGCAACATATTGGTTACGATCAGCAAAAGCCAATCTTTGGGCTTGAGTAAAGAGATGGACCATCTTTGCCGAGTCTGGTTTTTCTTCTTTTACAGAAAAATTTTCCAGTATTCCCAGCATCTGTAATAGAGCAATCCCTCCAGATGTGGGTGGTGGCATGGAACAGACTGTGTCAGATCTATAGGTACTACATATAGGTTCTCTTTTAATCGATTCATATGATTTTAAATCATCAAGGGTGAGATCCCCGGAAGGGGTAGCATTTTTAACTGTATCAACAATAGCTTTTGCCAACTCACCTTCATAAAAAACTCTACTGCCACCATTGGCCACATCATTGAGAGTTTTGGCCAATGGCAGATTAACCAAGCGGCTTTTTGGTTTTCCTTTATCATCATAAAAATAGTTACCAGCTTTTGGATTATGCCTTAAAAAACGGTCTTTTTCCAACATATCCCTAAGACGGGGAGAGACAACAAAACCTCTTTTGGCTAATTTTATGGCAGGGGAAAACAGAGAGGGCCAAGGGGCTAGGCCGTGGGCTTGATGAGATTTTTCCAACATGGCAAGAACACCAGGAACTCCTACAGATAGCCCACCCACAACAGCTTGATAAAAATCTTGAGGATGTCCGTTGGGAAGCAAAAAACGGTCTGCTCTTGCTGTAGCAGGAGCTGTCTCACGTCCATCATAAGCGTGAAGCTTTTTTGTTTTATTATCCCAATAAAGAAGAAATGCACCCCCCCCAATACCAGAGGATTGCGGTTCTACCAGAGTCAAAAGCATCTGCACAGCGATAGCTGCATCCAAGGCGTTACCACCATTTTGCAATACTTGATATCCGGCTTTAACTGCTTTTGGGTTGGCAGCCACAACCATAATACCACTTTTTTCAGCCGAGACATTTTGACATAGGGCAACATCGGTAGAGAATAGTAGCATCAGGGCAACAAAGGTTGCCAGGCACTGTTTTTTCAACATAACATGCTACTCCAATTAATCATTATGACAAAAAGTGGTATTTCTACTCTTTAATTCTCCACCCCTGCTCTACCAAACTAACAGACAGGAAGAATAAAGCAAGCACTGCGCCAATAGCAGCAGAAGATGATATATATACCGCAGTTTGCCCACTATCGATCATGGCATAGCGAAATAAATCAACTACATAGAAAATTGGATTAAACAGTGCAGCTGTACGCCAACCATCTGGTAACATGGAAATTGAAAAAAACACCCCTCCAAAATAGACCATAGGGGTTAATATAAAATTGCTAATAACAGAAATATTGTCAAAACTTCTGGCCCACATTCCTGAAATAAAACCAATCAAGCCAAATATGGCAGTGATAACAACAGATGCCGTAGCAAAGAGTAGAGGGTGAGATATGGTGTAGGGGAAGAAAAACCATGAGACAGCCAAAATCACACTGCCAACCAAAATACCACGGACAATAGCAGCAGCCATGAATGCCAGCACGATCTGTATTGATGTAAGTGGTAGAGCCAGCAAATCAGCATCTAACATCCCGATATATCGCATCTGAATAAGTGAAGAGCTGGTATTTTGATATGAGTGTTGAATCATCCCCATGGCTGCTAAACCAGGAATGAGATACAAAATATAGGGAACACCATCTGTTTGGCCAATTTTTGAACCCAATGCTCCACCAAATACTATAAAATATAGCATTGCTGAAATTAATGGTGCTCCTACTGTCTGGCCCCAGACTCGTAAAAACCTGTGACTTTCTCTTTTAAATAAAGCCCAACAACCGTACCAATTTATCATGATTTTTCAGTTAGTTTGAGGAACACATCTTCAAGCCGTTCCGGTTCAATACGTATATCCACAACATCTTCAGAGTTATCAGTCAACCATGCAAAAAGCTCCTTGGCAGATTCAGATCGATATTCACCAGCAACAAACAGACGATCTTCACTGTAGGTCAAAGGGGCGAAATTATCAGGTAACAGCAGCTGTTTTGCCAGATTTATTTCAAAACGTCGAGAGCCAAAGGAGTCGAGAAGTTTTTGAGTGCTTTCACATGCGACTATATTACCATCTCTGATGATGGCTACCCTATCTGCCAACATTTGTGCCTCTTCAATATAGTGTGTCGTCAAGATAATCGTTGTTCCACTCTTGTGTAGTTCACGGATAAATTTCCATAACGAGTGGCGCAAAGAGACATCAACACCTGCTGTTGGTTCATCCAAGATAAGTAGTTTTGGTCTGTGAACAAGGGCTTTGGCTATGGTTAACCGCCGCTTCATCCCCCCGGAGAGATCTTTTGAGTTTCTGTCTTTATATTGAGAAAGATGGAGTTGATCAAGAAGATGATCTATCCATTCACCATTGTTGCCTATACCATAATAACCGGAATGGTTGATTAGAACCTCTTTAACTGTAAAAAAGGAGTCCAAAGCAATTTCTTGGGGAGTGTAACCCAACAACAGTTTAGCCTGTTGTGAAAAATCATCAATATTGTTGCCAAACACCTCGACTAAACCAGAGCTTTTTTTGACAACTTGGGCAGCTATGTTGATAAGGGTGGATTTTCCCGCACCATTAGGCCCTAGAATTGAGAAAAACTCACCGGACTCAACTTGGAGATCAATACTCTTCAACGCATGGACGTTATTGGCAAAGTATTTATTTAAACTTGAAATTTTAAGAGCAGGAGTCATAAAAGCAATAGTATCTATTTTTGTTAACCCAGTTAAATGGGAGTTTTTTGTAATATGAGTGGTTTGACTGAACTTTTTAACCTAGAAACGGCGGTTGGCGGTGCGTACATGGCGTAACATATTGGTTTAGCTGGTGTAACAGAGCAAATCGAAGTCACCTTGTTGGTGATGAGACTTTGCTCTGTTATGCCAGATGAATCAATAGGTTGCGTCAGGTGCGTGCTGACAACTGCTGTTTCTAGGTTTAAAGGTAACGTTGAAAGTGATAATGGTCAATTCGTTGTGTCAGAAAATCTGGAGATTATTTGGATATTGGGTGTAACTCATCTTTTTTTGGGTTTGTACAGTGAGGCTCTATAGCGTCGTAGAACTATCTCTTTCGCACCAAGGTTAGCCAGCATCATATCACGGGCTGCTACTGCCTGTTTACGGCTGTTATATAGTCCACCACAGACTCTAAAATATGGCTGACCCTTAACTGTGGTTGGCAGTAAAAATGCGGGAAGGTCAAGCGCCTCTATTAAACCAACATATCGCAAGGCCTTTTTCTTTTCTGCAATTGGAAAAATCCGTACATAGGTCAAATAGCCAGACTTCACCAACCCCTCTACTTCTTGCAATTTTTTTCGTGCCAAAGCATTATCCGGCTCTTGGGCTAAAATCTTAAGCAATTTATCTTTTGCATTATTACCAACCGGAGAAAGAAGGCGACCATTTTTAATATCATCTGTGGCTCTAGATAATAAACCAGAGAGTGAAATATTATTATTTGATCTGATGTTACCTTGTTTGGCTACTGTAGTATCATCTGCGTTTGCCTTTTGTGGTGCTTTTTGATTTAAAGCAGCAGATTTTTTAGTCGATTGTGTTGACTGTTGAACGGTTTTTTTGTTTTTAGGTCGGCTTTGACTTGTGGTTTTTACAGGTTTTTTTAGGCGAACAAGACCAACCCAATCACGGTCTTTAAGTGTAACCCGGCCTTTTTTTTGTTCATATCCTGGAGCAGAAATCCAAAAAACATACTGTCCAGGCTTCATCAACATGCCGTCATAATAGCTCCTATCATCATCTAAAAATTCAACTGTGGCATGTTTTGGTTCGGTTAAAATCGTTAATTTATACTCTTTTGGTCGTAATTTGACCTTCAATATGGTCAATTCACCATTTTTTGCCGTAAACCCTCCTGTCCAATTATGATAGCCCGGCTTTTTGACTGTAATTTGATGTTGACCAGCGGGAATTTTATCTAAAAACTGTGGTGTCACCCCTTTTATTCTACCATCAATTGACCACTCTGCTTCGTCTGGTTCACTGCGAATATCAAGTACAGCAGGAATACTATCCACCATGGTAAGGTGTAGCTTAAACTCTTGGTCGGGTTGTATTTCAATGGTTTTATGGCGAATGGGATAACCGGTTTTTTTTAAACTGATTTTATGGCTGCCTGTTACAATATTTTTCAAGCGGACAGGGGTTGTACCAAATTCTCTTCCATCAATAAAAACCTTTGCTCCTTTGGGATAGGTGGCAACCCAGAGCGTACCAGTCTGGGTTGTTTTTTCATTTTTACCAAAAAATGGAGTCGCTTTTGCTTCTGAAACTGTTTGCACAGTTGAAAACAATCCAACCACAAAAACAAAGGCAGCAAAATATATGTATTTGACCATTATGCTTTTATTAAATCGCATTTTTTTTGTCCAAAACTACATATGTAGCTCTACTTGGTTACCGTAGTATAAATCATATAGTCAACTACTTATTACCAAGTTTACCTCTCAGTTAACGCCGGATCTATATAACTAACAAAGGGTGAGAAAAGATACTCCAACACAGTACGACTTCCAGTATGAATTGCAGCTTGTACCACCATTCCAGGGAATAGACGGTATTCCAAATCACCCTTTTTAAATTTTGCCTCACCAGTAACTATACGTACTTTATAATAAGGTATTCCATCTTCTGTCACCAGGGTATCTGGGCTAATTTGCGACACAATGCCTTCTAATTTTCCAAACCTAGAAGCATCACTAGAGGTAAGGCTAACTTTAGCTTTTTGACCCTCTTTAACATAACCGATATCCTGAATGGGTAGTTTAGATTCAATAACCAACTTATCACCCCCAGGTACAATCTCAAGAACAGTTCCTCCTGGTTGCAACACACCACCTTCTGTAAACACCAAAAGTGTCTTAACCACTCCATCAACAGGTGAAGAGATAATTCTTCGCAATAGACTATCAGAATATTTCCGCAAACGGGCATCTAACTCTGAGACCTGACCACGAATTTCAGATAACTTACCTTGAGCCTGCTCTTGGAACTCAAAGCTGGCTCTCGCCAAAGTTGAACGGGACTCTTTTAAAGCTGCTCCAGCCCTTAACAGAGCCATACCATCCTCTTCAATGGAGCTACTTATTATGTTGGACTCTTTTAGAAGATCCAAATGGGTAAAGCGGTTGGTAATGTCACGGCTAAGAAGTTCGTCACTGATCCCCACCTGTTCTTGCACCAATTTTAACCTTTTTTTGTTGTTTCTAATCCTGGTATTAATTTCACGAACCTGCTGCTGCTGTTGAACTATCTGCTCTTTTAAACCAGCTATATCCTCAAAGTGACCTTTTTTACGGCTGTTAAAATATCTTATTGTACGCTCTACTTTTTTAGGAAAACCTTCTATTAAATCTGCATCAAATTTGGGGGCATTCATACCTCTTGCCTCTGCTTCCAAACGTGCTAGCTCCAGACGCAATGTTATGAACCGTGCTTGAATCTCCTCCACATCAGCTCCACTTGATACACTCTCCAACTCAACCAATGGCTGCCCTTTTATTACTTTGTCACCCTCTTTCACCAAAATATGGCGAACTATTCCTCCTTCTAAATGCTGCACCTGTTTAACTTGAGTTGATGGAATTACCTCACCTTGGGTTAAACTGACAATATCCAATGTACCCCAATATGCCCAAAACCAAAAACCAACTGAAGCAAACACAGTCAACAACGCCATTAAATGGTGTCCTATCCCCACCCCATCCTCTATGGAGTCCTCATTCCATCTTTCGTTTAATTCACTCATTATCGACTCTCATTTTAGGAGTACGATAAGTCAACTTTGGCACCGGTTTTTGGTCTAGATCCAAAACCATATCTGTACCACTCACCAGACCAGCATCGTGAGAAAAAATAATCACACTTTTTTTGTTGCGAATAAATGAGGCTAAAACATTGGATACTGCCGAACGACCACTTGCATCCATACCTTCCATTGGCTCATCAAAAACTGCTATTTGATTTGCCGAGGTTAGGGCGCGTGCCAAAGCGAGACGTTTTCTTACTCCAGCAGCCAGATTTGCCCCATCATTAATTACCATAGCATCCAACCCTTTGGGATGGTTATGTAAAAATTTATTTAATCCTGCCTCTGTTGTTACTGCTAAAAGTTGCTCCTCGGTTATGGAGCTATTTAGTGTCATCAGGTTTTCCCGGATGGTACCATCAAAAAAATCAGGCTCCTGTGGTAGATAGGCCACCTGTCTGCGCCACCATGATAGGCTTAACTGACCCATTGCTATATCATTGATTGAAATCTGTCCACGGGTTGTCTCCAACAGACCCATGATAATACGTGCCAAAGTTGTTTTACCAGTTCCATTGCCACCGATAACCAATAGAGATTGTCCTGGTAGAAGTTTTACTGATAGAGACTCAAAAACAGGGTTTTTATCATTAATATGAGAGAATGAGACATTCTCTATTGTCAATCCTCCATCAAGAGCAGACAGCTCCCTGCCCTTTTGGTGCTCATGCTTAAACTTGGAAAAACCGGATAGAAGCTCAATGGCCCGTTTCGCCTCTGTTAAGGCAGGACCTAGTTGTGCAAAAGCGATAATAGGGGCCATGGCACGAGCAGCAAGAATATTAGCACCAATCATCATGCCCATGTCCATTTCACCAGCAACAGTCAGCTTTGCACCAACACCAATAACCGCCACCCCCATCAATGCCCCAATAGTTTTTGTTAAAGATTGCCAAAAGGTTCGCCGTGACTCTACTTTGCGCCCTGCAGCTATTGCAGCACTCTGTTTTTTTTGCCAACTATCAAGTAAAAAAGTCTGGGCATTAAATCCGCGAGCCACATCAGGACAGCGCATACTTGCAACAGCCAATGCTCCTGCCTCATTGGAAGACTGTGCCTGTTTTTGCAGAGGGTTTTTTAATGGTATATGGCTTATGGCAGCAACAAAAAAAGCGGTAACAAGAAATATTGAGGCCACTAGTGCAACTTGAGCCTGTAACAAATACAGTACCCCAACAAACATGATGGCAAAAGGTAGATCTAAGATGGTGGAAAGGGTATTAGGGCCGTAAATTCTAGCTACGGTTGCAGGTGATGTGGCTATCTCTCGTCGTTGCCCAGAGTTTAAATGGTTTAATAAAGCTGATCTGGTGACTACTATCTGGGTAAAAACCATCATCAACAATTTATAAGCTGGTTTTACTGTTACACCCTGAGCCAACTTCAACCTTAATTGCCGAAAAAAAAATTCTAGAACTATCGCAATAAGTACACCAACCGTCAACGTCAGGAGTGTGGCATCTATACCATGGGAGACATAGCGGTTTAAAACCTGGATAACATAGATTGAGGTAGCTAAACCAAGAAAGTTGATAAAAAAAGATATTGCTAGCAACTCAAAAGAATAAAGAGGTCGATTAAACAGTTGCCGTAAAAGTGCTAACACGCATTAAACCTCGAAAAAAGAGTGGTATTACTCCATTTTAGTTTGCCATATAACGAAACAAATAGCTGGTTATTCTTTTATATTGACAAAACCGTCGCTTAGGAGGTCTGTGGACAAAACGCCCATGGACATCATGAGGGTGTAAAAGGCAATTTTAACATCTGTTTCAGCGGAATAAGCATCACTTCGTGCATTTATTAGAGCTGTTTCACCATTGAGAACATCTAATAGGGTACGTTTGTCTAATTTGCGCTCTTCACGGGCCAAATCAAGAAACTTTGCTGCCAGATTTGCTTGATTATTTAACAGAGCAGCATTGGAACGAGCAGTATGGAGATTGCTCCAAGCACTACGGGCCTGTTCTTCAATGACCAATAGCACATCTCCATGACGACGACTGGCGGCATCTCTGTCCCTTCTCGCAGCTCTTACTGTATCAACACCACTCAGACCCAAGTTAAAGGGAAAGGTGATCTCCAATTTCCCCAAACTATCATATACATATTCTCTTGTTCCAGAAACACCACGCTTCATTTTGTAATCATATACAGCATTAAGGGTTGGAAAAAATGTGGTGCGGAAGATACTTTTACTCTGAGATTTAAGCATTTTGGTTAAAAATGCCAACTGTCTGGCCTGAGGGTTGGCAACAACAGCTCGTTGAACAACCTCATCAACGGTTTTTGGTAACATGTTATAATCAGGTATTGGAACTTCAAGGTTCGCTACTTCGTCAGCTGGGCGCATATAAACTGCTTTGATATGATTTTCTGCAAGCAGCATTGCTCCTTTGGACTGAACCAGACGGGCTTCAGCTCCAGCCAACTGGGTTTTTACCTGTAACACATCGGCAGAGTACCCCTTACCAAGAGATACTCGAATATCCTCAACCTCGCCCTGACGTTTAATATTTTCAACTGATTTTTGGGCGAAAACCACCATTTTCTTGGTGCGATCCAGGTTATAATATGAGGTTATGGCATCCAATATCAAGGTCTGTCTTGCCAGATCCAACGCCTCTTCCATCTGATGTTTTTGTTGCAGGGTCACATCAATGGTGGCTGCAGCTTGCCCCCAATCCAACAACCGTTGAGTAATGGATATGTCAAACTCCCTGGATTCCATATCTGTATCAGTTCCAGGAGCTTTTTTCATAAGCATTTCGTGGCCATAATGGGTTGTTAAAGTGAGTGCTGGAGCCCAACTGTTGGCTTTACTCTCCTTAACTCGGCTTTTACTCGCCTTTAAGTCAGCTTTTGCAGCTAAAATTTTGTCATGACTATCCAGCACTTTGTCAATAGCTTCTTGCAAAGTCTCAGCATGAAGCACAGAAACAGAAGTAAACACAACCGCTAACTGAATGACTATCGCCAAAGGGATAAGAAATTTGTTTCTCATTGATTCCATTTTTTATGATTTGGCTAATACCGCAAACATATTAAAAAGGTACACTACAGTCACTCATTGTAACAACAAATCACAGGAAAAACAAACAAGAAAAACATAAGCTGATGAATGTTAATGTATCGATAAGCAAGTGATTTACGTTAACATTTTAACAAATTTATTTTCCTACCAACATAAAGGCTGACCATACATATGGATAACTCCACTGACCAGAATCCATCATCTCCATACGGGCCTCTCTAAGTGCAACATGGGGAGTTTTTCCCTCATTCAATTTACTATACAATCGCGTCATTAAAGCTTGAGTACCAGCGTCACTAACCTCCCACAATGAGGCAATAACCGACTCCACCCCCGCCTCTTGAAAAGAGCGTCTCAGACCATAGACACCCTCACCTTCATGGATTTCACCCAAACCTGTTTCGCAAGCTGACAGAACTGCAAGTTGGGTTCCAGAGAGATCTAATGCCAACACCTCAAGAGCTGTGAGAACCCCATCATTATCGGTATCGATTTCACCTAAAAACTGGGCCTTGCCATTAATGCCAGCAAAGGCAAGTCCTGAACGTAATAGTGGGTTATCACCTGGTGGTGGCATTTGTAGTGCAGCACCACGGGCTAGCTTAAGAAGACGTTTACGTAGGCTATCATCCGGCTTCAGAAAAAACCCATGGGTTGCAATATGGAGAATCTCTGGTGGCTCTTTTACATTTTGAACTACAAGCTCTTGGGCATCCATTTTGATAAATATCTGGTTTTTCTTGTTTTTGTTTGCAACCTGTTTCATTATCAGTTTACCCTCTTTTTCTGCACCGGGCAGAGGGTCAAACTTAAGTCCCCGCATACCAGAAAATGAGCGTAGACCATTGGAAACTGACGAGGCTCTTTTACCTTTGATTTTTTGAATTGTCTGCTGATCACCAACTTTATCTGTATCATAGTCTGGGCCTGCCAATATCATCAGACCACCGTCAGCTTTTGGAACATCAATGGGTATAAGATCCCGGCTTGATGTTAAAATGTGCAGATCCAAGCTTTTTGCCAGATACTCCTCATCTTCATTTACCAAGGCATTAAAAGGAAGAATATTCAACATACCATCAGGAACAAGATACACTACATTTCTTTCGCCTAGTGCATCATTCAATGGTTTCCAAACCATGTCGTAAGCCTGCATACCTACCTCTAGGAGTTCATCATCATCGGCATCTTCATCTTGAATTATGGTTCGGTAATCTCTAATAGCTAGGTGGATTGCCTCCATGTTATCTTCAAATGCAACCAAAGAGTAGTTCGGCTCTCCATCATCAATGGTCACGACAGCTGCCATTAATCGGCTCTCTCCTTCTACTTTGTAAACTAGATAATCAACTAAAGCTGCCTCTTCAGGTAGGTTGGCAACAATCTCATTGGTGGTTAATTTGCTAACAGAACGGCGAAACCGTTTACTGGCGTCACCAAGTTTCAACTGCAACATATCCACTTTATTTTCAAGCTCATGGAGAACCTCAAGATGGCGACCTTTGGTTTCCTCCCGGGGACCGGATAGGGTCAATGATGCCAGCTCTTTACGAGTTGCAGTCAACTGTTTTCCAATTTCATCAAGCTGGGGATTTTTCGCCATTTTAGCAATTTGGCGTATCTCCGAGGTGATTTTGAGCATTAAACCTTTACGTTGCAGCCCCACCTCAAGCACCTGTTTTCCACCCTCTGCGGTATCTTCAATTTTAGCTAAAAGAGCCAGATAGTTAACAAGTTCTGGTCGGTGCAGTCTTATGTACCCTTCTCTAGCATTATCACCTGTAGCCCAGAGCATACGATTTAAAAATTTAGTGCGTCTTTCAAAGCCCATTTTGCTTATTTCATAGGCTTGTTCTGTTTCTCCCTTATCTTCATAAACACCAGCAAGTGTGTTGACTGTCTCAAAGGTATATGGATGTTGGGGGCCCAACACTTCATCATCTAGTTTTAAAGCCTCCAACAGTAGTTTTTCTGCTTCGTCATAGCGTTTCATCTCCCTATATAGCGCACCCAGATCGTGCATGGAGCGCAGAACATCCATATGTTTTACCCCCAAAAGCTTTGTACGCAGGTCTAACGCTTTTAAAAATAGCTTTTCTGCTTCCTCAAAACGCCCCTGGTGATGCCTCACCCTAGCGAGATTGTTCATACCTTTTAAGGTTTTTTGGTGTGACTCACCCAAAGTTTTAACCCAACTTTGTAAAACTTTTTCAAATAATGGAGATGCTTTGTCATAGTCTCTTTGCAAAAGGGCTAAATAGGCCAGGTTATTAACAAACGCAATAACATCTGGATGATCTTCCCCCAAAGTTTCTGTAGCACTCTCTATGGCCTGATTATAAAGAGGTTCTGCTTTATCAAAAATTCCCTGACTCTCATAGAGCAGTGCAAGGTTGTTCATAAATGCCAGTGTGGTGGGATGGTTGTCCCCCATTTTTTTTCTGGTTACTCCAACAGTTAAACGCAAAAGGGGTTCTGCTTCATCGTATAGACCAGCATTTTCAAGGGTTAAACCAAGGTTGTTCATCACATTTAAAGTGGCCTGATTATCCTCACCAAATATTTTTCTATAGCCAGACAGAGATGCTTTGTAAAGCTCTTCAGCCTCACCAAAATCACCGTTACGACGCAGAATGCTGGCTAGTTTATCCTGTGCTGAGAGAACATTTGGATGGGTATCGTTATAGCTTTTTTTCTCAAATGCCAACACTTCACGAATCAATTTTTCCGCCTGATCATTTTTACCAATATCTTCCAAAACTCGCACTAAGCGCTCTTTTGCATCGACCATGACTCGCTGGTTCTCATCAACACCAGAGGCCAAAACAGCATCCAATATTTCATTAGCTTCCTTATATTTCCCTAATCGTCGCAGTAGTTCAGCTCTCTCTACCCTGGTACTTAAAATAGCCGGGTCATTTGCCGCCATGCTTAGTTTTTGCACCATCTCCACACGTTTGTAAGTTGCTATACCAATATCGAGGTTACCCATACGATCTTGAACAGTCGCTAGAAGAGTCAAGCACTCTGCAAGTTCGTTGGCATACGCCCCCATTGTACTTTTTATTTTATGGCAAAATCCTGATAGCAAACTCTGCGCTTCTTTGTCGCGGCTCAAGTTGATATAACTACGTGCTAGATTTAATCCAGCCTTGATACTATGTAGATGCTTTTTACCTATCCCTTTTTTATCTATATATTTATTATATATATCTTTTCTAACATCTAGCCCTTCTGCTATTTTAGACTGGGAATCCAATATGTCAGCTTGCAGAGATAGAATCGCCAGTACATCTGGGTGTAATGGACTTAAAATTTTACTTCCCAGCTCTTCAGCCTTTTTTAGATCGGTGAGGGCCTCATCAGCCTTGCCAGATTGATATTTGATTATTGCCAAATCTCGCTGATTGACCATGGTTATGTAGTGGTCAGCCCCCAGATTATCCTCCGCAGTTTTTAGGGCGCGGGTAGATAGTTTTATGGCTTGTGCAACATCTCCCTTTGCCATGGCCTGCCCTGCTCCTTGCATCATCCGGGACCACATACCTACCACCCTTTTTTTCTTGGGTGAGTAATAGGCTGCTTTACCAGTCTGAGCATTCACCCAAGGAGGGTTTACACTGCGCAATGTGGCAATTTCTTTGTTGTAAAGGGTTATATCTTTCCTGTTTTTGGCTTTTGCAGCCAATGATACCGCTTTAAGAAAATACTCTAATGCATCATCATGTTTTTGCAGGGCTTTGCTGATCATTGCTGCAGAGTGGAGATAGTTTTGATTTTTAGGGTCAAGCTTATGGGCTTTTTCAAAATGTAGCAAAGCACCAGCCAAATCATTCTTTTTCACTGCATCCTTGGCCTGTTGGGCTAAAACAGATGCTTGAGCTTTGTTGTCATCATTTGCATATGCTAGCTGTGATTCACCCAAGGGCAAAAAACCCGCAAGTATATATGACAATAACACTAACGAGAAAAAACCGACTTTCCCAATAGGCAATAAACTATGTTTCATTTTAGTTCTCTCCCAAAGATCAAACCCGTACAACCATCAGTTAAAACAGAGTAGGCATTTAATTTATCATCAATAAGTGGGCTCAATAAACACTTACCAAACAGTAACCTAATTCATAGCCTTTCAGGTACTGAAAAATTGTATTATTTAGTTACAAACTCTAAATTTTTGGGTTGGGTATGGTTCAATAATTGGCTATTGAATATTTTATCAAGATAATACCAAGATTTAACCACACTTTGCTATAGTGTCCAACAAGCACTGTTTGTTTATGGTTTTTTAAGAGGTGCAGGCCACAACCAACCTCCATAAATATTTTCTGTTGATTTCAAGGTAAAACAAGATATTCCGACTAATTACTTGGGAATTTGCTCATAAATAAGTACACTGATGAATCCAGGTTGTAATTTCTGCTTTTATATGGAGTAATTTTTATGAAAATTAATATTGATATTGATATATCAACCGCCGAGGCCCGTGCATTTTTGGGGCTACCAGACGTTGCTCCCATACAGGAAGAGGTACTGGAAGAGATGAAAAAAAAGACCTTGGATAGTTTAAAAGAGTTTGATCCTACAAAATTTGACCCGGCAAAAATGATGGAGAATTATTTTTCAATCTATCCAAAATGGATGGAGTCCTTTGCTAAAATGAGTGAAAAGAAATAAAAAAGGCTTCGACCATAATTTAAATAACATTATTTTCACTCATTTATATCACTTTTTGATTATTTTATAGATTTTATGAACCATTACGCCCTTGATAATCTGCTGTTTGAGTTAAACGAAAAAATAACAGAGGCCAAATCCATAAAACGGCTCCACGATATATTTAAACTGCGATTTGTTATTGATGATGCCAACTCATGGCTAAGCCGATTCACGGCAATAAAACTGGAG
>JADFZS010000120.1 GCA_015232405.1 Magnetococcales bacterium
GGAATTTCCGAGCAGGAATCGAAGCCAACATATCAACCTTAAAAAGAAAATATGGTTTAGGACGATGCACCTGGAAAGGGCTTGAACATTTCAAATCGTATGTTTGGTCTTCGATAGTTGCATACAATTTGACGCTGTTTGCCCGTTTGAGACTGAAGGCAGCATAAGGGCGTTGAATTTATCCCGCTATGTTGGAACAGCGGGAGAGTTGCGCCATCAAACAGTGAAAAAATTGAATCGGTGGCAGGAAAAAGCAAATTTTGGAATTTTTCAATAATGCGGGTAGATTTGGTCACGCTTTTTTGCACTCAGGTCCAATGCTGCTGACCAAAAACCCCCGTCTATGGACGGGAACTATTTAAAGGTATGGGTTGAAATGAATGTGTTCAAATCTTCTGAGCCAACATACAACAAGTCGCAAATTACTGTTGATGAGGCGTACTTGCTACTTGTAGGGCATTTAAACTCAGAGCGTTATGCTGAAGCAGAACAGCTCTGCAACGCCATTTTGAACACACTACCTAATCACATTAAAGCAATTAATATTTTAGGAGTAATCGCCCAAAAGGTAAATCGACATGATTTGGCTGTTGAGCAATTCACTAGAGCTTTAGATATTGATAAATCTGAGGCATGTTTACATCACAATATTGGTAAATCTCTTTTTCATCTAGAGCGGTACGAAGAAGCTGTAGTTGCATTTCGGAAATCTTTGGAAATAGACTATAAAAATGCACAAGCCCATTACGAATTAGGTGTCGCTTTAAATAAATCAAAAAAAACAGAAGAAGCTGTTGTCAGCTACCAAAAAGCAATACTTATTAAACCTGATTATGCAGACGCTTACAACAACCTTGGCGTTATCCTTCAAGACCAAAAGAAAACGGAAGAAGCAGTTACCAGTTACCAAAAAGCAATATCTTTTAAGCCTGATAATGCAGATGCTTACTCCAATCTTGGTAATGCCCTACAAGAGCAAGGGAAACTGGATGAGGCTGTTGCCAGTTTTCAAAAAGCAATATCTATTAAACCTGATAATGCAGATGCTTGCTCCAATCTTGGTAGTGCCCTAAAAGAGCAAGGGAAACTGGATGAGGCTGTTGCCAGTTTTCAAAAAGCAATATCTATTAAACCTGATTTAGTAGAAGCTTACTACAATCTTGGCCTTGTACTAAAAATGCAAGGAAAACTGGATGAAGCTGTTGTTAGTTTTCAAAGAGCAATCTTTTTAAAACCTGCTTTTGAAGAAGTTCACAACGATCTTGGCATGGCCCTACAAGAGCAAGGGAAACTGGACGAAGCAGTTACCTGCTACCAAAAAGCAATATCTATTAAACCTGATTTTGCGAGAGCTTTTTATAATTTGGGCTTAGTGCTTCAGTCAATCTCTTGTGAGCCCATGCCGAATTACAGAGATGCGTTATATATTGAAAACGTAATTGATAGCCTGCCGACGCCACCTGAACCGGACATCATCCGGTTACAATTAACATCAGTCTTGAGTGATGATGCGCAAGATGCATGGAAACGTGTTGTGCGTCATTTTTCAGCGAAAAAAAGTGAAATCCACCAGCATCCCAATACAAGCTCCATCTCTACCATCATCAAGCCGAAAATAAAACATCAAAAGAGAGTGGTGGCTCTGTTACATTTTGGTCGCAGCGGGTCCGGGCACCTCCACTCTCTTCTGGATAATCATCCCAATATCACTACTCTACCTGGAGTCTATATGAGTGGTTTTTTTGGTAGGGAGGTTTGGAAACAAATCTGCAAAAAGGGGCTTCCTGGTATTCCAGAACAGTTTTCTCAATTGTACAATGTTCTATTTAATGCGAACTGTCCGGACAAAATTCCTCCGGCATTTATTACCGATACTTATAATGAGTCTTTTGTTGGTGTTTCGGAGGGGTTTAGCAAAATGGGGCTAAATCGCGACATATCTCTTACTTTGGATCGCGGCAAATTTATTTCAAACCTTTCTGGGATAATTAACGATTTAAAACATCTTGATCAGGGTCAGCTTTTTGTAGCAATACACGATGCTTTTGAAAAAACCTTGGGCAATAATGAGGCAGACAAGAGTTTGATTCTTTATCACATTCATAAAAACGACCCATACAGTATGGGTAATTTTATTAGTTTTTTTTCCAGAGCTAAGCTGTTGATGATTATTCGAGATCCGATACAAAGCTGTGAATCCTGGGCACTTAGATCCGTTAACAATATAACAGAGAGTGGCTATACAAATTATAATCAATGTGTAGAAATGATCAGCGGTATGCTGGTTGGTTTGAACTCACCGGTATTTCGCTCTCAAGACTCTTATGCTGTCAGATTAGAAGACATTACAAGCAATACAAAAGAGACCATGGGACGTTTATGTAAATTTTTAAAAATTGAAGATGCCCCCTCCTTATATGAATCAACGATGCAGGGGTTGAAATGGTGGGGGGATCCAAGTAGTAAACTTTATGGGAGAACTCAGACCAGTTCAAATTGGAAAGATGATCCCCTCAAGACAAAGGTGGGCGAGTTCTTCAATGAACATGATCAGTTTATTCTCGGGACATTATTCTACCCGTTGAGTGCTCGTTTTGGTTATGTAAAGAGGAATGACTCTAACTTCAGGAGTAATCTGGATACGATTCTTCCACTACTTGGGGAGCCATTAGATTTTGAAAAAAAACTTGCGGAAAGTTTTCAACAACAAGATCCTCCTCTGGAAGCAGCGCCTAGATTTAAAGTATTTCATTCTATTCTGAAAGAGAGGTGGCGTATACTTGATGAGTATGGAACCTATCCTAATATGCTAAAGCCACTTCTAGAATAATAAATTTTTCACAATATCTATATGATCACATAGGAAGCAGACTCTTTTGGTTCATGCCTGAATCGGTGATTTCGGATTACCATGGCTTCGGTTACCTACAATATCCTGCGATGAATTGGACTTTTGGGGCTGTTGGAAGAGAATGGTCCTGTTCGTCATCCGGCAAAACGCCGCAGTCTGAAGACGGTGATCCAGGAATTGATCTATTTGGCGACTCGTCTGATCAAAACCGGCCATAAACTGAAATTGCGCTTTGGGCGGTTATGTCTGGCGCTCAGGGCTTTTGACCGGGTTTATGAACGGATTGCTTTCGGATAATAGCCAGATTGGACTGCAAAAAGTGGAGGATCAAGGTTGCTCGGGAAGGTGGCCGGAGGTAATATTGACTGGATATTGAGAAATCGCCTCGAAAAGAGGTTTGTGGGCGTTAAGACTGGTTCCTGAACACTGGTTGGGACCGTCAATGTTCCATTTTTTAGAGGGCTGATGGTGAAAATGCCATATTGGAAGCATTGGGCAAGGTGCCTTTAAATGAAGTCACCGATTCAGGTAGCTATATGGAGTTAGAAATGAACAGGGCAGAAAGACGGCGGCAACAAAAACTATCTAACAAAAAGAAAGCACGCTCTGCAAGGGTTGATAAACCCGACGAAACCAACTCTCAGAACGCCCTGCAAAGAGGGATATCATTTCATCAATCGGGGCAACTTGCTGAAGCAATAAACTGGTATCAAGAAACTCTCAAAATCCAGCCGGAAAATATCGCTGCTTTGGGAAATATAGGCTATGCCTTGATTGAGCAAGGGAAGCCGGGTGAAGCCGTTACATACCTTGAAAAAGCAATATCCATTAAACATGATTATCCAGAAGCTCACTATAATCTTGGAAATGCTCTAAAGTCCCAAGGAAAAGTGTCTGAAGCTATTATATGCTTTCAAAATGCGACAACCTTAAGACCAATATTTCCAGAAGCTCTCAGTAATTATGGGAACACCCTATTAAAAATAGGAGAGCTAGATAAAGCCATCGAATATCTGCAAAAAGCAATATCCATTAAACCTGACTTCGTTGAAGCTCTCTGTAGTCTGGGGGAGGCCCTAAGAGAGCAAGGAGAGCTAGATAAAGCTATAGCTATCCTAAAAAAAGCGATATCCATCAACCCAAATTTTCCAGAGACTTATTACAACCTTGCTAAAACCTTTGACAGCGTGGGGGATGTGGACAAGACCATAGCAAACTATCAAAATGCTATAATCCTCAAGCCGGATTATCAAGAGGCTTACTACAATCTTGGGACTTTTCTGAGACATCATGGCAGAGTGGATGAAGCCATTATAAACCTGGAAAAAGCAATTTCAATAAAACCTTTAGATGCTAATGCCCACTCTAATATGGGATATGCACTTTTTGCTAAAGGGCAGATTAAAGAGGGGCTTGAAAAGTTTGAATGGCGATGGAAAAAAGATTTGATCAGGCAAAGATCAGTTAGTAGTTTTTCAAAACCCTTGTGGGATGGACTTCACGACTTGAAAGATAAGACACTATTTCTTTGGGGTGAGCAGGGAATGGGAGATATTATTGTCTGGTCATTTTGTTTGCCTGTGGTAAGTGATCGTGTTGGGCGTTGTATTCTGGAATGTATGCCAAAACTTACCCCGCTATTATCTAGATCATTCCCAAATATTGAGGTAAGGCCAGAAAATATGGAGTCGGATGCTGATCGAGATGATTTTGATTTCCATCTCCCCATGGGGAGTATTTTTCGGCATTTTTTGCTAGACTTTAATGATATTTCAAGGGTTGAATCTTATCTGGTTCCCGATCCAGATAGGGTATCATTCTGGGAAAAACGGCTTAGAGGAATGGGCTTGGGGCCCTTCGTCGGTATAAGTTGGAAAAGCCCACTTATCACTCCAACCCGCGCCCTGAACTATGCTGAACTTAGAGAGTTTGCCCCAATATTTTTAAAAAATAAAGATGCCATATTCATAAATCTTCAATGCAAGGATTATGATGATGACGTTGCAGCAATTAAACAGGAGTTTGGTGTCACTATACATGATTTTGAGGATATGGATCAATTCAACAATTTGGACGACGTAGCAGCCTTGAGCAAGGCACTTGATGTTGTAATTTCCGTAAACACGGGGGTGACTGCAATTTCGGCGGGTGTTGGTACGCCAACGTGGATAATTAATTGGCGACAAAGCTCCTGGAACAATGCCATCTTTTCACCACGAGGAACTTCGGTAAGATTATTTGACCGTAATACATGGGAGTCATGGGACGAAGTTTTTTTGTCCATAGCAGAACAATTGTCCACTGCGGATTTTAACACTGACTTGCACAATAAAAGGGTGGTAAAATAGCACGTAACTCGGCTAATTAAATATATTCTATAGAACAGTGGATAACCAACCCCTGAAAGGTGATTCTCCCATTGATAAAAAAAGTACTTCTGATTAATCCTCCCAATACGATCCTTGCCGATAGCGTCCGTCGCATCTCGGAACCATTGTCCCTGCTGTACCTTGGTGCCATGTTGCAGAAAAAAGGTCTGGAGCCGCAAATATTTGACATGGCCTGCGAAGGGTATGATCAAATAGTCCGTGAGGGGGAGCGAGTCACTTATGGTAGTTCCTCTCAGGAACTTATCGAGCGATTGTCTGATTTTAAACCGGACTTGGTTGGAGTCACCTGTATGTTTACCTCCCGTGAACCCAACACGGGAAAGGTTTGTGATACCATACGTGGCCATGCCCCAGATTTACCGATTGTTGTTGGCGGCTTGCATCCGAGCATCTATCCAGAACGTTTTGTCGAGCAGGGCTGGGCCGATTTTGTCATTATTGGCGAAGGGGAGCGGCGAATATTACAATTGATCGATTGTCTCGAGAAGAACCGTTTGCCAGATTTTGACGGCATCGCATTCAAAGACAGCGGTGTGGTCAAGTTCCTCCCTCCCACCACCAAGATTGAGGATCTGGATGATATCCCTATACCTGATCGGTCCATGGTGGATATGGAGCGATATTTTGAGATCGACACCCCTTTTGCTCCCTTTGCAGCTGAACCCAGAGTTGGCCAGATACTGGCTACTCGTGGCTGTCCCTTCGATTGCAACTTTTGTTCAAGCGTGCAGTTTTGGGGGCGTAAGGTGCGGACTCGGTCGGTGGACAATATCCTTGCTGAGATAAAGGATTTAGTCGATAACTATGGCGTTAGTGAAATCCAATTCGTAGATGACAATCTCACCGCTAAACGAAGCTTTGCCAAGGAGTTGTTTATCCAGTTGAAGGAGTTTGGTATTCGGTTTTGTACACCAAACGGTCTTTATCTGGATTCCCTGGATGATGAAATCATAGGTTTGATGGCAGAAAGCGGTGCCTATCAATTAACCTTTGCTGTGGAAAGTGCGTCAAAACGGGTATTAAAGGAGATCATCCACAAAAATGTTCCTCTGGACCGTATCAAAAGCTTGGTAGATTCCGCCCACCGGCACGATATAAGCGTTCATGGTATGTTTTTGGTTGGTTCAATTGGCGAGACCAAAGAGGAGATCATGCGTACCATGGATTTTCCCTTTACTGTTGGTTTTGACAGTGCCTCCTTCTTCATCGTCAACCCTCTTCCCGGCTCACCCCTTTACGATGAGTGTCTGAGCAAGGGCTACCTGGGAGAAAACTATTCTGCTCTGGACTTCAAGACTCCCAATATCCATATTCCAACAACCTCCCCAGACTACACTATAGATCCATCTGAATTAGAGGCGCTGGTGGAACAAAAAACCAATGAGTACAACGAATGGGCTAAACAGGAATTTCCTAAGCGTCATGCGCGAAAATTTAAACGATTCCTGGAAAAACGTCCAGATCAATCCAAATTAATACAGGGCCGGGTTACATAAAGTTGGGGGAGAGTGCTATCCATTTCACTTATTATATACAGATGCGACAACATAATGGTTCAAAAGCCATAGCTGTTTTTTCCAGGAGCAAAATTCTATGAAAAAAACAACACAATTTAGAAGATTGCTCAATTCCAACCAGTTGGAGTTTATTTGCGAGGCACATAACGGTTTGAGTGCTAGGATTGTGGAAGAGGCCGGATTCCAGGGGATCTGGGGAAGCGGTTTGTCGATTTCGGCACAGAATGGAGTTCGTGATAGCAATGAATTGAGTTGGACCCAGGTGCTGGACTCCCTGGAATTTATGTCTGATGTGACTTCTATCCCTATTCTGTTGGATGGGGATACCGGCTACGGTAATTTTAACAATATGCGTCGCTTGGTGAAAAAACTGGAGCAACGGGATATTGCTGCTGTGTGTATTGAGGATAAACTATTTCCGAAAACCAACAGCTTTATCCGCAGCGGAACCCAACCTCTAGCAGATATCAATGAATTTTCCGGCAAAATAAAGGCTGGCAAAGATGCCCAGTCCGATGACGATTTTGCTATCGTGGCCCGTGTGGAAGCCTTTATTGCCGGTTGGGGAATTGCTGAGGCCTTGCGCCGTGCTGAGACCTATCATAAAGCCGGAGCCGATGCCATCCTGATCCACAGTGCTCTGAGCGTTCCCGATGAGGTGATCGCTTTTAAGCAGGAGTGGGGAAACCGTTGTCCTGTTTTGATCGTACCGACAAAATACTATACCACCCCAACTGATCAGTTTCGTGAACATAAATTTTCCATGGTCATATGGGCCAACCAGATCCTTCGTTCTGCTACCACCGCCATGCAGAAGAGTGCTCAAAATCTGTTCGAAGAGAAAAATCTGCTTTCATTGGAGGATCAGGTGGTCCCGGTATCAGAAATCTTTCGCCTGCAAGGGGCTAAGGAGCTTCAAGAGGCGGAAAAAAGATATCTACCAAAGAGTGCCAAAGGTGTACATGCCATACTTCTTGGAGCCTCTCGAGGAGAGGAGTTGGGTGAACTCACCATAGACAAACCCAAGATCATGGTTAAAATCAACGGTAAACCCATTCTTTCACATATTGTCGATACATATAATTCGGTTGGTATCAAACATATCACCGTTGTTAGGGGTTACATGGGCCAAAAAGTCAACCTCCCCAACATACAATATGTGGACAATGACGAATTCGATAGCAGAGGCGAGTTGCTCTCTTTGCAAAAAGCCCTGGTCCAATTTTCTTCCACGGACAAGGATATGATCATTTCCTATGGTGATGTGCTATTCAACAAATATATCCCACAGATCCTTGCTGAAGAGGAGGAGGATTTTGTGGTTGCTGTGGATACCAATTGGAAAGAGAGCGTAAACCTAAATAGAAAGGCGGACTATACTTCCTGTTCGATGGCTCATTCCCGTCTCTCTTTCAACAAAAACATTTACCTGAATAAAATTGCAGAACATCTTGAAGAATATGAAAAACATGGTGAGTGGATGGGGTTTTTAAAAGTTTCCAACCGTGTAATCCCCAAACTGACAGCGGTTCTCGATTCAATATTAAGTAAAACCAACGAAGACAAGAGTGAAATGTCCCTTCTAATTAATACCCTCATTGATCAGGGGCATACGATCAGAGTTCTTTACACCACCGGGCATTGGCTGGACATCGATAGTCTGGCTGATATTGAAATTGCTGGTGGCTTCAAATGATTGAATCTGGTCTGTTCATCCAAGAAGCGGGGAAAAGAAATTTCCGTCTGTTTACCGGCGTTCCATGTTCCTATCTTAAACCATTAATCAACCACGTGATAGATAGCGATGAAGTGAGATATGTGGGTGCGGCAAACGAAGGGGATGCCATCGCCATCGCCAGCGGTACTCAACTTGGCGGTATGAGGGGGGTGGCAATTTTCCAGAATTCCGGTCTCGGTAATGCGGTCAACCCGTTGAGTTCACTTAACAACACCTTCCGAATTCCAATTCTGCTGATAATCACCCTCCGGGGAGACCCTCAGGGTTCTGGCGATGAACCTCAGCACGTGTTGATGGGTACCATTACCACCAAAATGCTGGAATTATTGGATATTCAATGGGAATATTTTCCAACAGAGCCTGAAAATGTAGCCAAGGTATTGGATCGGGCTGTGGCAGCCATGGAAAAAACTCAACTTCCCTACGCCTTGGTAATGCGAAAAAATTCGGTAAAGCCCCATGAGTTGCAATCAAAACCTAAAGTACAGCCTCCTGTACTTCCTCGTGAACATATCCCGTGGAACACTGTGGCAGAAGCCACCCGCAGTGAAATGCTACGGGTGGTGGTAGAACATGGCAGTACCGAACCGGAAATCCTCTTAGCCACTACTGGCTACTGTAGCCGAGAGCTTTATACCTTTGGAAACCGTGAGAATCATCTATACATGGTCGGTTCCATGGGATGTGTCTCCAGTTTTGGCTTGGGTCTGGCTTTGAGTCTACCGCAACACCGTATCGTGGTTTTGGATGGTGATGGCGCAGCCCTTATGCGAATGGGAAGCTTGGCCACCATTGGCTACCAACGTACTCCAAATCTGGTTCATGTACTTTTTGACAACGAGATCCACGAATCCACCGGAGGTCAGTCGACCATATCACATTCCATTGATTTTTGTGCTATTGCCCATGCCTGCGGCTATCCCCAGGTAGAAAAGACCACCTCACCCGGTGAACTCGGAACCCTGTTGAACAGGACTCAGGGTGCATTGAGCTTTATTCATGTCAAGACCAAGCCTGGAGTGATGGAGGACCTTCCACGCCCAAGTATAACCCCTGCCCAGGTAGCTGTTCGTCTGGGTAATTTTATTAAGTCAAGCCCATGACCCACCCAACACTACTCCTTAATCCCGGTCCCGTGACCCTGACCACACGGGTACGCAGTGCCTTGGCTCGTGAAGATCAATGTCACCGTGAACCTGAGTTTGCCAACCTTATACTTGATATCAAAAAACGGTTGACAGAAATCTATCCAGAAGCGATCAATAGCTACGATGCAGTGCTCGTCAACGGCTCTGGTACCTGTGCGGTGGAGGCTATGTTGGCGACCTTGTTGCCAGCCAAAAGCACCACCCTGGTAATCACAAATGGGGTGTATGGGGAGCGCATGACCCGCATGATACAACTCCACGACAAACCCATGCGTCGACTCCAGTTTGGCTGGAGCGATCCCATTGATCTGGTCCGAGTGGAGGAAGAGCTTACCGGAGAAGAAAAAATCACCCATATGGTAGCGGTCCACAACGAAACCACTACCGGTCGCTTGAATGATATTGATAAACTTGCGGCGTTGGGACAGAAGTATAACATTCCCCTGTTGCTGGATGCGGTGAGTAGTTTTGGTGGGGAAGCACTTGATTTTTCCGCTCAAAGTCTGCTGGCCGTCGCCGCAACCGCCAATAAGTGCCTCCACGGTGTGCCAGGCATCTCCTTTGTCATGGTGCAGAAAAGTGCCTTTGCCACCGCCGAGAGCCACGCCCGCTCCCTCTACCTTGACCTCTTGGGTTATTACAAAGAGCAGCAGCAGGGCTATTCACCCTTCACTTCACCGGTCCACGCCTGCTTTGCTCTCCATGAGGCGATTTTGGAACTTGAAGATGGTGGTGGGTGGCAAAAACGGCATGCCCACTATTCTCGTCTCTCTTCATGGTTGCGCCGGGAACTATCACAGCTTGGTATTAAAACATGGTTGAAGGAAGACGAATACTCTTCCATGATCTCTTCCTTTTGTATCCCCGATGGCATCACCTATAAAATATTGCACCAAGCCTGTCGGCAAGCCGGTTTTGTGATCTATGCCGGTCAGGGGGAACTGAAAAAGTCTATCTTTCGTATAGCCAATATGGGTAATCTTCGCGATGAGGATATGGCTCGTCTGATTACGGTATTCCAAAAAATACTCCAACCCTGACATGACGGATTATTGTGCAAATGGTTGAACAAGCTATTATTCTTGCTGCCGGTATGGGAACCCGCTTGAAAGCCTTCGGAAAACATACCCCAAAAGGCTTTCTTCGTCTTGGAGAGCGGCCAATTATCGAAGAGTCCTTGGAAAAGTTGTGGCGGGTCGGGATAGAGCGGGTGGTGGTGGTCACTGGGCATCTGAACGAATTCTATGATAATCTGGCGGCTGAATCTGGTGGTCGGGTGGAAACTGTTTTCAATCCACTTTACGCCGAGTCGGGTAGCATGTACTCTCTTTTTCTGGCCAGAGAGAAGATTTCCCAGGATTTTTTGCTTCTGGAGTCCGACTTGATATATGAACAACGGGCGTTGGAGGAGGCGATACACTTTTCACAAGACCATTGCATCCTGCTTTCTGGCCCCACTAACGCAGGGGATGAAGTCTATGTGACAGGTCATAATGGCGGCATTACCGGCATGTCCAAGGAGCCTGTCAACCTGCAAGGAGTTGTTGGAGAGTTGGTTGGGATCTCGAAGATTTCAAATATGCTTTTCAAAAGTATGCTGACATCGGCCCAAAAAAGGTTTGAGAATACTCTCCAGGTAGCCTACGAAACAGACTGTTTGGTGGATGTTGCTGCCAAGAAAACTGTTCACTACCATATGATTTCTGACCTTCTATGGACGGAGATAGATGACGAGTCTCATTTACAAAGAGCCAGCAGCCAAATTTATCCGGCCATTCTTGGATTAGAAACTATAGAAGATAGCGGAAGATGAGCAGAGCTGATCAGAGAGGTCAAAAAAAATCTCAGATAAAAAAACACGATCAAAGCAGGTTGAACAGCATATGGTAGATAAACCTGAGGAAGCCGTGCAGATTATCCAGTAATTTCTTGCCAGCAAACAGGGCACCCCTACGCAACAAAGGCAACCTGCGTCAGACCTGGATTCGGCGGTTGTATGTGCGTATATTGTGCAACATGTTGGTTTGGCTGGTGGAATAGAAAAAATCAAAGCCACCATGTCATGTAAGCCTTTTTAGGAGAGTTTAGCGTCACCAGGGTCTGCAATGTGCAATCACAAAACGGCTTCTAAGGCGTAAGAGGAAAAACTGTGGTAATGGCGGACGATATTTCAAAACCAGATGTTTATACCTCACAGCTTGCTGAGAATGCCGCCTTACAAAAAGGAATTTCATATCATCAAGCAGGACAATTGGATAAAGCTATAGATTGCTATCAGAAGACAATTGAAATCCAGCCTGAGAATATCTCTGCTCTGAGCAACCTGGGTATCGCTTTTCATGATCAAGGGCAACTAGATGCAGCGGTTATCTGCTACCAAAAAGCAATTTCTATTAAACCAAATTTAGTAGAAACCCACAGCAATCTGGCTATTACCCTACAAAGTCAAGGCAAACTAGAAGAGGCCGTTGCCAGCCTCCAAAAAGCAATCTCTATTAAACCTGACTATGCAGAAGCTCACAGCAATCTGGGTAATGTACTAAAAGACCTGGGAAAACTAGAGACTGCCGTTATCAGCTTCCAAAAAGCCATATCAATTAAACCTGACTATGCAGAAGCTCATTGCAATCTGGGAAATGTTTTAAAAAACCAGGGAAAACTAGAGGAGGCCGTTGCCAGCTTCCAAAAAGCAACATCCATAAAATCCAACTTGGTAGAAGCTCACAATAATCTAGGGCTTGCTTTGCAAGAGCAAGGAAAGCTGCAGGAAGCAGTTGCCAGCTTCCAAAAAGCCATATCAATCAAACCCGACCTGGTAGAACCACACAATAATCTGGGGATTACTCTACATAGCCAATGGAAACTGGATGCAGCCGTTGCCAGTTTCCAAAAGGCCATATCCATTAAACCCGATTATGCTGCAGCCCACAGCAATCTTGGTAATGCTTTCAGAGATCAAGGGGAGTTAAAAACCGCCATTGCAAGCTACCAAAAAGCACTCTCTATTAAACCGGACTTTCCTGAAGCTCATTATAATTTTGGAAACTGTTTGTTGATGGTTGGAGAAACCATAGCTGCTTTTCATCATTATAGAAATGCTATCAAAATTGATCAAACCAACAGTCAGTTTTGGAGTGGTTATGCAAAATGTTTGGAGATGATCTCTTTTACTTCGTATCAGCAAGAATATTCACAAGAACTACTGTATATGCTTGAACAACCGACAGTTTTGCAAACGCGTGTTGCAAAAAGCATCATGTCACACTTACATCACCATCCAACCTTGAAACAGATTGCCGAATACATTAGTACAAATTCGCTGAGACAAAATATTAGCTGCACAATCAGAAAGTTATCTAATATTCAGCTTTTATTGAATCTTTTAGAGATGACAACTATCAACGATGCGGTCCTCGAACAAATCTTGACACAAACCAGAGCGACTATACTTCAAGAATTATTGGATCAGAAGAGTGAAGAACCAATTCAACGGTTTCATGCGGCTTTGGCTATTCATTGTTTTAACAACGAATATATATTTTTTGAAACTGCGAAAGAAAAACAACAGATAAATGAACTTCAACAATTGATAATAACATTGCAGAAAAATAATCAATCAATACCTTCCCTATGGATTGCGATTCTTGGTTGTTATATACCACTGCACACCACATCTTTTGCAGAAATATTGTTAGAATCCGAATGGCCTGCTGATATTGTGAAAGTTCTTGGTCGTCAAATAATAGAACCGAGAGAAGAGCAAGCTCTACGCCAACAAATTCACCGTATAGCATCTATTCAAAACACAATCACCGAAAATGTTCAATATCAATATGAAGAAAATCCTTATCCTGTTTGGAATAAACCGGGAATAAGCGCACAACCAAGGGAGGTAAAACAGGTTCTAAGGGACATTTTATTCAAGTTTGCCAATATTGATGGGGAAATTTCCAAGGAACCAAAAATTTTGATTGCGGGCTGTGGTACTGGTCAACAAGCAATTCAGGCAGCAAGCAGATTTAAAGACTCACACCTTACAGCTGTAGATTTGAGTTTAAGCAGTCTTTCATACGCAAAAAGAAAGACACAAACATTTGACAGTCTGGACATTAATTACATTCAGTGTGATATATATAATCTAAAAAAACTTGGGGAAGAATTTGATGTTATCGAATGCAGAGGAGTCCTACACCACCTTGCAGATCCCATGGAGGGGTGGAAAATTCTTGTCGATATACTGCGCCCAAATGGGCTGATGAAAATTGGGTTGTACAGTAAGATTGCCCGTAGCGGAATAATAAAAACTTGGGAAATGATCAAAGAGAGAGGGTACAGTCCAACTCCTGATGACATTAGACAATGCAGGCAGGAGATCATGAACATGACACCTGACATGGATCAAGATATATATAGGAACATAAATTCTGTTGATTTCTATAGTATGAGTGGTTGTCGAGACTTGATTTTTCATGCCCAAGAAACACAATTCACCCTACTGGAAATAGATGAGGCACTACAAACCCTTGGTTTGCGTTTTCTTGGCTTCGAGTTTCATGACATGAGTGCAATCAATAAATTTTGTGAATTATATCCAGAAAAAAAATTACTGCAATCGTTAACGCAGTGGCATGATTTTGAAGAAAAAAATACAAATACTTTTAGTAGGATGTATGAGTTTTGGGTGCAAAAGAGATAACTCTTTCACTTTTTTTCACACCATGCAATTCATATTAATGTTCCAATTGAAATTTGTACACAAAGGCAAAACCTTGCGGGGGCTTGCAGCACTATAATTTTAGCCTGAAGTTCCTTTAAGAAATCTAAGAAAAACACGCAAATTCAAGGTTTTGCGTGTTTTTTTGTGTTTTTGTGTTGACATGTAAAT
>JADFZS010000121.1 GCA_015232405.1 Magnetococcales bacterium
ATCTGGCATAACAGATCAAAGTCTCATCACCAATAAGGTGACTTCGATTTGCTCTGTTACACCAGCTAAACCAATATATACGCTATGTACTCACCGCCAACCGCCGTTTCTAGGTTAAAAAACGAAAATTTAAACATAAGATATTAAACATCGCATTTATAAAAAAAGGTTCTATAAAATGGAGACAATTGGAGCAGCATTTGGTCGTAAAATTCAGGATTCCCTAAAAAGTCTATCAGAAGAGGCGCAAAGGGAGCGGTTGGAGTGTGCAGTTGCAATGTTTGATGACCTGCGTGTAATTTTAGCAGAAGAAGATAGTAAAGGATCGCCAACTGGTTATTTGACTGTACAAGGCTGGACCAAGTTGTTGAACTGTTGGGATAACAATGTGGTTGGAGCTTCTGCCAGAAAATTAAAATATATGGTTGATTTTATCGATGATGTCTTAAGCAGAGAGGGGATGTATGCCCCGCCACTTGGATTTTTGTTTGGCGAAATGAAAACATTTTTGGAAAATGCCCAGCTTTCACCGGGAGTTAATATCCAAGTAGCTGCATAATCCTAGATTATAAATCACAACAGATTGCCAACTGTAATTGACCATGGATTATGTTGGTAGGTGTATTGTTGGGTAGATAAATCTATAGCATGGGGCGTGGTAATGCCGATTATTTCAACTGATTTGACCACACTCATGTAAAAATTGGCTTTAAGTATGCAAAAGCAGCAACATGTCAAAATGATGTTAATTTGACATGTTGCTGAGTTGTTTTTGTAATAAAAAAAACCTGCCCCTGTTTATTTGGGGGCAGGTTTTTTTGTTGTAACCGTTTGGAAAGATATAAATATAATGAAAATTTATATTGCTAATATATTTTTTCTGGCTGACATTAATTTAGTGGCACTTGGTTTGCATTAAACTATTTTAACGAAATAGGCTTTTCATTTTATGGCATAGGTAATCAACACTGGACCCATGGCAGATTGTGAAAACGCCAGCCATTTACACTAGAGCGATGATGGGATTCATCTTTATCACCTTCAAACCCTTCGTCGATATGATAAACCTGGGTAAAGCCATTTTGTAATAGGGTATTTCCAGCATCGATGGAGCGATGACCGGAGCGACAGATGAGGACAATTTTTTGATCTTTACGAGCTACATGTTCCATATCTTTTAGAAAGTCCGGGTTTAGCTCATAGTCAGGGGCATCTTGCCAAGGGATGTTTATGACATTTGGAGGGCTACCGACAAAAAAGTGCTCTACCTCTGCTCGTATATCGATAAAGAGGACATCTGGTTGTTGGGTTAATTCGTATCCTTCTTTAGCTGATAAATGAACTAGCTTGGTGTGGGAAGGACTGTGTGGTGCCGAAGGTAGTTTGCTCATTATTTTCACTTATTTTGGTGAGAGGTTAAAATCATCACCGGACGTTTTAAAGGCTATCCGGATATTGTTCCTTTTAATATGTGGTGCATAAAGGAGTGTTCCACAACTATAGCATATTTTTTAGCAAGTTGTTGAAATGTTAAATTATATAATTTAATCAAATAGATATAGATTGTTTGCTGAATTAAGAAAATATTTTTTTTAGGTTACGTTAAAAAATATTGTCGAAACTCATACCGATTCGTGTCATTATCAGGGTTCAGTGCTAGAATATGACTTTTCACAGATACATACCGATAGACGAGGGGGTCGTTATGGGGGGAAAATTACAATTTAGCAAAACACTATATCTCAACTCCGAACAAAAAATTAAGAGCTGATATGTTTGTTTCTATTAAAAACCATTCAAAAAGAAAACGCAACCGTCTTGAAAATCGGGGGCGTTCTTGGGCAGGAAAGCCATCAATCCTGAAAAATCAACAAGTTAACAGAAGGAATAAAAAAGCTGTTTGGAGCGGAGCCAAGGCTGCTGAACCCAAGTCCAATCTCCGTAGTGGAGACAGTTGGGGTACGCAAAGTTATGGGGGAGAGTGGCGAACCCGCTTTTTGGAGGGTGGATTTGTTGTCGCATCTGGTCTGTCCAACATGATAAAAAGTGGAATTGATAATATTTTCAACTGGTTTCAAGGAGGCCGACAAGCTGTTGAAAATGCAGTGAGCCAGCCTTTACGGTCCAATTTTTTTGATGATGGTGGTGATATATCTGCTGACCGGGTTGAACCTGAGCTTGATCCCGGATATGATGTGACCCAGAGTGGATATTGGCAACAAGACCTTGAGGAGACTCATATCGTTGAGAGTCATGTAACTCCTGGTGAATTTCTTCCTTTGGCAAATGAGCAACAAGCTGCCAGTTCCGCTAATTTTAGGGATAGTATTGAGTGGAATAAAATGGATTCCCAAGACCAAGAGGAGTCAGGATTGGATCAGGGTGAATTGGAGGATCAGGCGGGGGCTTTACGTTCGATGTTCTCCAACCATAATTCAAATTCTTGATCGACAAAACTCAAAATTTGGCTTGTCTGGATATTATTTAATTATCTCGGTTTAATTCAATTTATCTCATTGGTAACATATGGGTCTAACCTGGGTATTTCATGAATTACGGGCATTATCGCCATTATGAGTTCCAACAAAATTCCCGATGCACTGCCCGATGGATCAAAACTACTATGGTTTGAAACTCTTAAAGTTTTAGGCAAGGGTGGTTTTGGTATCACATATCTAGGTCAAGATACAAAACAGGGCAAACTTGTTGCCATCAAGGAGTATCTTCCCACCGCTTACGCCTCAAGAAATGAGTTCATGGAGGTGCGTGCTAAATCTCCCGAAGATCAAGAAACCTTTGAATGGGGACTGGAGAGATTTTTAAAAGAGGCGCAAATTCTAGCCCGCTTTAAACATCCGGCTATAGTACGGGTGGTAAGTTTTTTTCGTGATAGCTCTACGGCCTATATGGTTATGGAGTATATTGAGGGTGATGGTCTTGATGTTATCCTCAAAAAGCGTAAAACACTGGAAGAAGAGTATTTAATACAGATTCTTCCGCCACTTTTAAATGGTCTGCAACTTCTTCATAAAGCCAAATTTATCCACAGAGATCTTAAACCAGCCAATATATTAATTCGTGGTGATGGCACACCTGTACTACTTGATTTTGGCTCTGCCCGACAGTCTGTTGTAGGTAAAGAGACAGAGATGACCAGTCTCTTGAGTCTTGGATATTCGCCCTTTGAACAGTATGACACAACTGGTGATCGTCAAGGGCCATGGTCTGATATTTATGCCATGAGTGGGGTGTTGTATCGGGCAATTTCTGGCAAAAGACCACCTGATGCTTCCCAACGTATTGCAGCTCGCCTCAGAGGGGCGGAAGATCCCATGCGAACCGCAGTATATATGGGTGGCGATCGCTACAAAAAGTCGTTTCTGGCTGCAATCGACCATGGGTTGATGGTTTTAGAGACCGATAGACCGCAGTCGGTCAAAGAGTGGCGCGTGGAGCTATTGGGACCTGATAAAGATAATACAGGCCAGGAAGGTATCCGGGGTAAAGCTGAGGGAAGGACACGATTAAAAAAAAGAAAAAAAAGTAGCTGGCGTAGTTTCATCGCCTCTATTAGTGAACTAGGGGAGGATCTTTTTGACGATGAAGATATGACCTTAGTTACCAGAAAAGATATTATTGTTCCTGTTAGAAGCGAGGTTTTGCGCAAGCCTCTCCCCAAAGATGAAGATACAAAAATTGCTGCTTCACCTAGCAGTAAAGCCTCATCGCAACCTACAAGGGTTTCAGAAGATGTAACCCCTCAACAGGCAGAAATGGTTGAGGATGACGACACTTTTGTCACCATCAAAAATGAAACTCAAAAACCAAGTAAAATATTTATTGAACCCATTACAAAGGTGGAATTTATCTGGGTATCTGATGGTCTGTTTTTAATGGGCTCAAGAGAAAATGAGCCGGGTCATTGTGTCGATGAAGCTCCAATACATGAGGTACATTTAAAAGGTTTTTGGTTATCTAAATATCCCATAACATGGGAGGTGTGGCGACAGTTGATGGGTAACTATCCATCTGGCCTTTACGATGAGAGTAAAAAAAATCATCCGGTAGAACGAATCGGTTTTAATGATATCAAAACTTTTTTATCCCGTTTTTCCAATCTTGGAGATGGAAAAAATAGCTATCGTCTCCCCACTGAGGCAGAGTGGGAGTATGTTGTAAGGGCTGGTAGTCAAACTCTTTTTCCGTTCAGGGGAGGGGCAAAGATTCTTACCGACCATGCTTGGTACAGATCAAACAGTGAAAAATCCACCCAACCAGTTGGACAGAAACTAGCCAATGCTTGGGGGTTCCACGATATGTTGGGTAATGTCTGGGAGTGGGTTGATGATTGGTACAGTGCGGATTTTTATCAAAACAGCCCAGCAAAAAACCCAAAAAGCCCGAAAGTAGCAACAAGCAAAAAAAGATCTGTTCGTGGTGGTAGCTGGGCCAGTCCCCCTAAAGAGTGTCGATCTGCAAACCGTCAACCTGTTTCAACAAAAATTTCCAACAACATGATTGGTTTTCGTGTAGTATGTCTTAAAAAAGGCTAGCCTACTAAAAAAATATTAAAATCAAACGATGTTATGTTTAGCAAAAAACAAAATACAAATACCTTAATGGATTAACGAACTTTTATATAGTTCTTGTTGCCATAACTGTATAGTCTTAATAGAAATATAGCTGTTGAAATTAGCACTGTTAAGTTTCTTGAGCTCTATACTTAAAGGCAATTGATTGAATGGTCTCTTATTTATAAAGGGGTGTTTCGATGCTTAATAAGTGGCATGGTTGGGTTATGCTGAATTTAG
Organism: Magnetococcales bacterium; assembly: GCA_015232405.1. Classification (GTDB taxonomy): domain Bacteria; phylum Pseudomonadota; class Magnetococcia; order Magnetococcales; family JADFYX01. The sequence continues at coordinate 4,812 of JADFZS010000121.1, forward strand.
GACACGACAGGCCCCATGTTCCCCACATGCCGTTGCAAAAAATCTCCTCCTCTCTTAAAGCAACAAGGAACCAGCTTTATGAAGTTAACGCCCGGCTTCGTGCCATTAACGAAAAAATCAAGTCTAAAAAAACCGACCTTAGATCTTTAAATCAAGAGATTTTAAATACAGCTAATAGCTTTAATAGATTAAGAGAATTAAATAAATTTAATCTGTCTGCAAAAAAGCTCTCGGGTAAAGACTGTGAAACAATTGGTCCTGAAGTAACCTTCCACTGATACCCTAATCTTTTTTTAAATGGTTTCAGTTATTTATGGTATCTGTGCTGCTATTTTATGCAGTAGTTTGTAGAGCTGCTTAAATTATAGGCTATCTGCCTAAAATTTAAGCAGGCTTCTGTTCTTCCCTAGATTTTACAATCTATAAAAATTGCGAAATATTTTTCATTATCGGTTAGTTAAAATGGCTGGCTTTCGTTTTGCTATTTAGGTGGTGTGTCGGGGTTAAACCACTTTTTGATACACTGGCTAAAATAAATTGCAAGGAAGAGCTGGAAATATGAAGTTTTTTACTACTTTTTTAACTGTATTATTGTTACCAGCCGTAGGTTTTGCCGATGGTGATGCTGTGCTTAATATGGCAAATACCGCTTGGATTCTCACTGCAACAGCTTTGGTGCTGTTTATGACCTTGCCGGGTTTAGCTCTTTTTTATGGTGGTTTGGTTCGGACCAAGAATATTCTCTCAGTTATGATGCAGTGTTTTGCCATTAGCTGCTTGGTATCAGTGCTCTGGTACAGTTTTGTCTATAGCCTGGCATTTGGCGATGGAGGGGCGTTGAATGGATTGATTGGTGGCTTGGAAAAAAGCTTCATGATGGGTGTCGGTACTGATAGTTTGAGTGGTGATATACCAGAAACCCTTTTTGCCATGTTTCAAATGACATTTGCTATCATCACCCCGGCTTTGGTGGTTGGTGGTTTTGCTGAGAGAATGAAATTTTCAGCGGTTTTATTGTTTACCATTTTTTGGTTGGTAATTGTCTATGCTCCTTTATGTCACTGGGTATGGGGGGGTGGATGGCTAGCGCAGATGGGTTTCCGTGATTTTGCCGGGGGTGCAGTCGTCCATATAAATGCAGGTATGGCAGCTTTGGTTGCAGTATTTGTTATGGGTAACAGAAAGGGTTTCCCCAAAACTCCTATGATGCCCCATAACATGACCATGGTATTCACAGGAGCCTCGATGCTCTGGGTTGGTTGGTATGGATTTAATGCCGGTAGCGCACTATCTGCCAACGGTTCGGCTGGTATGGCAATGTTGGTTACCCATCTGGGTGCAGCATCAGGGTCTTTAGCTTGGATGGCAATGGAGTGGTTGCGCCACGGTAAACCGAGTCTTTTGGGTATTGTTACAGGTATGGTTGCTGGGCTAGGTACAATCACCCCGGCTTCAGGTTATGTTGGCCCCTTTGGTGGAATTGCCATTGGTTTAATAGCGGGTATCATCTGTTATCTTGCTACCCAGCAATTAAAACAGCGTTTGAAGATTGATGATTCACTTGATGTATCCCCGGTCCATGGGGTGGGTGGAGTAATAGGTACTCTACTAACCGCTGTTTTTGCCGCACCCCTATTTGGTGGCCTGGGCTATGATGAAGGCAGCGAAATGTTGTCGCAATTTGGTATTCAGTTAATCGGAGTAACAGCCACCATTGTGTGGAGTGGTATTCTGTCTTACATTATCTTCAAAATTGTGGATGCTTTGGTTGGTTTAAGAGTCACTTCTGATGAAGAGACCGAGGGTCTTGACTTGGTTCTCCACGATGAAAGAGGGTATAACCTTTAATCTTTATAAGTTTTTTAATCGAATTTTTTATATAACCTTATCACTGTGCTAAAGAGGATTTGCAATGTCAGACCAAGCAGCAGTAAAAAAAACGTTGGATATGATCAAAGATAACGATGTCCGTTTCGTTGATTTTCGTTTCACAGATTTTCATGGTAAGTGGCAACACATTACCGCCCCAGCATCCCAGATTGATGAAGACTCATTTGTAAATGGTTTTGGCTTTGATGGATCTTCCATAGCTGGTTGGTGTGTTATCGACCAATCCGATATGGTCTATATGCCTGATCCCAACACCTCAACAATGGACCCTTTCACAGATGTCCCAACACTTATAATTATCTGTGATATTGTTGATCCATTCACAGGTGAAGGTTACGCCCGTGATCCACGTGCTGTGGCAAAACGTGCAACTGAATATCTTAAATATACCGGACTGGGTGATCAGGTTCTTATTGGACCGGAAGCTGAGTTTTTCATCTTTGATTCTGCTGTTTTTGGTACGGGTATCAACTACGCATCTGTAGAGCTAGACTCCGAAGAGGGTGCTTGGAACTCCACAACTGACTATGAAGATGGCAACATGGGACATCGCCCTGGTATAAAAGGGGGTTATTTTCCAACCGCTCCAGTAGATTCTCTTCACGATATTCGCAGCGAAATGTGTATGGTGATGGAAGATATGGGTATCACCATTGAGTTCCACCACCATGAGGTTGCCACTGCTGGTCAATGTGAAATTGACATGAAATATGGCCCAATGTTGGAGATGGCTGACGATATTCAAAAATACAAGTATGTTGTACACAATGTTGCACATGCTGCAGGTAAAACAGCTACATTTATGCCAAAACCGTTGGCAGGTGATAACGGCTCTGGTATGCACACCCATATCTCAATCTGGAAAGATGGCAAGCCAACTTTTGCTGGTAATCAGTATGCGGATCTTTCAGAAGAGGCCCTGTATTTTATCGGTGGCATCAAAAAACATGCTCGAGCATTAAATGCTTTCACCAACTCTTCAACCAACTCTTACAAACGTTTGATTCCCGGTTTTGAAGCTCCAGTTTTGTTGGCTCACTCTGCTCGTAACCGTTCAGCAAGTATCCGTATTCCTGCTGCTAGCAACCCAGCTGCAAAACGTTGTGAAGTGCGTTTTCCTGATCCAACTGCCAATCCATATCTCTGCTTCTCTGCTATCATGATGGCTGGCCTTGATGGAGTTCGCAACAAGATCGACCCAGGTGCTCCAATGGATAAAAACCTATACGATCTACCACCAGAAGAGCTGTCTGGTATTCCAACCGTTTGTGGCTCTCTAAGAGATGCGCTGGAGGCATTGAGTGCTGATCGTGAGTTCCTAACCCAAGGAGATGTCTTCAGTGATGATTTGATCGATGCTTGGATTGAGCTAAAAATGGACGAGGTACATAAGGTAGAGCATTCACCTCATCCTGCTGAGTTTGAGTTGTACTATAGCGTTTAATATGTAGCCAAATTTTGCTTTCATATTTTTTGAAAAAGGCCATCTGCTTATAGTAGGTGGCCTTTTTTGCTTATGTTTAAATGTGTTTTGTACGATTAGTAGAAAATAGATGGTTAACACCTTTCCTGGATATTTCATTAATATGTCTGGGAGTTAATATGGGAGACAGGTGTGGCACAATATATTGACCCTGAAGGTTGGGTATCGTTTGAAGATTATGTGCATGGTGTCAGAAAAAAGGTAGAAAACAAGATACCAATTGCAGAACGTTTGGAAATGCCACCAGAACCTGAAAGTTGGGTTTCTGAGTTGGATTATATTGTTCATAATGTACGAAGGTATATACCGCCACCCGACCCAGAGACATACAACGAACACATAAAAATAACACCTCCAGAGCCTCCACCACCTGAAGCATTTATAACCATGGAAGATGCTTTGGATGAAGTTATGGCCCCCACAAAAAATGTATTGTTGGCCTCAAAGTTGATGGATATGGCCCGTGAAGATCAACGGGAGCTGGCTGCTGGTTTGATTGATCAAGAAGAGGTTGATCGGCGTCAGGTTGCTGCCAGTATTATTCTAAATAACCATAATATCCGTAAAAAGCGTATTGCAGATTGGTATCTGGAAAACCACTTCCGTCCCTTTGGTGAACAACAGAGCGCAGAGCAAGAAGCCAAAGATAGCGAAGATATTTTGCCCGAAGATTCTTGAGTTATCCTTAAACAAACCATGAAGCATTGTATACATCTCATCCTTGTTGCAGCTGTTTTGTCCAGCTTGGTTTTTACCCATCCAAACCCACTTCATGCCCAAAGGGGAGGGGTTGATGATCTGGTAAAAGAGTTGGACGGTCTGTTGGCAAAAGGGGAAAAAGCAAAGTCGGCCACACCAACTTTTTTGCGTGATGTAAAAAATATCCTTAAAAAATACCGCCCTATTGTAAAACAAAGACTGCTAATTGATACATTTTCAGATGGTAACTATACCCATAACCCAACCTGGGAAGTGTTAAAGGGTAAATTTCGTATTGATGGTCACGGCTCCTTGTTCTCCTCTGTGGGCGGTTCGGATAACATGTTGCAAATGCAAAAAGGGGGATTGACTCAATCAAAAAGCAGACAAAAAAATGAGTTGGGCCAGTTAAAAGATTTGATGCAGGTTTTATCCGGTGAGGGAAAGACTGCCAACAACAAAAAACAGCCCAAACGCTATGTTATTCATACATCACTACATATACCAAACAGTTTTGATCTAGCCCTGAATTTTCGTGCAGGTGGTGAAAAGGGGCAGGCGGAGGTTGGATTATTTATCGATAATCCAGAAAAAAGAGGTTATCGATTGTTGCTATCAGCCGACCCTTTGGTGAATCAATCCATATCTCTGATTCGTTACGATCAAGGCAGCTCCCAAGTACTACGTGGGGCAGGGGGGCTATATCTTGGAAATGGTCTAACCCACCAAATTAGATGGCAACGGTTAGAGAACGGACAGATGAGTATCTGGATAGATGGAATTCAGATGCTCCATGTTAGAGATTCCAGCTTTTGGAGCGGTTTTTCAGGTCTGGTTATAGCAAACAACCGTGGCGAGTTTGCCTTTGATAATGTTGTTTTGGGGAGTGCAAACTAAGTCTGTTTTATATATTGCCTATACGGTAATCTTAAGAAAATCTTGGGCCAGGGTTATGGTTCCCTTGTAGTGAATGGCACACTCTTCGGCCCTTAGGCTATCTGGTCCTTCTATGGGGTAGAAATGGCTGGGAACAAGGTGTTTTACCTGGGCTTGTTGGGCAATCTCACCAACCTCTTTAGCGGAGAGATGTCCTGGTATTTTTCCTGCTGCTAGGGTTGAGCAGTCACAGATAAAGAGATCTGTTTTAACTGCCAGATCAATAATCTCATCATCTACATCACAATCTCCAGAAAATACAACTGACTTGGCATTATTTTCAAATCTATAGGCTATGCTTTTCATACGGTCAGAATGGACAGTGTTACAGGTTTTTATCTTCAACCCATCTCTTTGCCATTCATGTGGAGCCACCTCGACAAAAAAGGGGAACGATGTTGGAGGTTTGGCTACTGGTTGAACGATAGTTGTAAAAAATTCAATAAAATCACCCGGCCCATAAATATGCAGAGGTTTTGTGCGGGGGAGATCCGGCAGACGACAGGCGTGTACCAATGCTGTAAGGTCGCCGATATGGTCGGAGTGGGTATGGGTTATGAATATTGCATCAAGATTGCTAAAGCTGGTCCTGTTTTTTTCTAACTGGCGCAGAACTCCAGTTCCGCAATCTATAAGATAGTTTATCTTAGCAGTTTCTAATAGATAACCTGCTGAACAGCGTTCAACAGAGGGAATTCCTGTACCACTACCAAGGATGGTAACATGCATAACAGTTAGACCTGCCTAGCCGACAACATCAATATTACGAGTTGTTGGAGTTAGCTGTATTCTTCCTCGTAGATTATCCTGGGCTGTGGGTTTTTCTTCTGTTTGCAGGCTTGCCAAACGTTGAAAAAATGGATCAGAAGTTGATTCTGTTTTCGCTTCTACACTTTCAGGTTTTTTAAATGTGTTTCTCTCCACAGCTTTATCGTCCACCTGATAATCGGGTTTTTTCGGGCTGTTTTTCTCCTCCATCAAGCTGGAGAGTTCGCGACTGATTTTAACTTTTGTAGAGTTGGGAAAGTCGCTGGTCTTAGGGTTGTTTTCAACCACACGATTAAAATCAACCCCTCTGTTTTCTTGAGATTTATTTATTTCATCACGCTTGGCCTTCAACTCCTTTGATCTCTCCATGGCCTTTGCAGATATAGCCTGTTTCTCAGAAGTAGTAGAGCTTGGAACCTGTGCTGTAGTTTCAGCCATAATTAACCACCATTTTAATAAATATATGATTTAGCACAATAAAAAATTTTTAAACCATATTTTTTATTTCACTGCTATTATCTATCAAAATACTCCTGATTAAAAAAAAATGCAATAAAATTAGGTTCGGCTATTTCATTAATAGTTAACAAAATAATATAAATATCAACTACATAGTTGAGAATGGTTTGTTTTGGGAATAACAGTTTCATCGACTGTTATAAGCCATTGAAATTATTTGGCAGTAAATTGGTTGATGGCTTCTAATAAATTCTTTTTTCGTATGGGTTTTGATAAGTGCATATTGCAGCCAGCTTCAATTGTCTGTTCAAAGTCTTCTTTCATCGCATTTGCTGTAAGGGCTAAAATTGGAGTTTGGTTGATTTTTTGCTCTTTTTCCCAATCACGCATTTTTTTTGTTGCCTCATAGCCATCCATTACTGGCATATCAATATCCATCAATACAATGTCGAAATCATCTTTTTTAAAGGCTTCATAGGCTTCAAGTCCATCTTCAACTATTGTTAGCTCATGGTTACTATTTTTAAGAAAAGCTTCAAGAACCATACAGTTCTCTTCAGCATCATCAGCCAACAGTATTGATAATCCGTCACTATTTGTATCTTTAATATTGTCTATACGCTGATTTACTTTTGCTTGTCTTTCAACCGTGGTAGTTCTTTTAAAAGGTATATCAACATAAAAAGTGCTTCCTTGATCCAATTTACTTTTTACCCAGATTTTACCACCCATCCTTGCAATCAACTTTTGACAGATAGAGAGTCCCAGTCCGGTTCCGCCAAAGCGACGAGTAGTGGATGATTCGGCCTGTTTAAATGGTTTGAAAATGGTTTCAATCCTGTTTTCTGGAATACCAATTCCGGTATCAGAAACAATGTAGCGCAAAAAGTGTTTATCATGCTCCATCAAAGAGATAACTATCTTACCTCTTTCGGTAAATTTAAGAGCATTTGAAAGTAGGTTTAGCAGTATCTGTTTGGTCCGTTGGGGGTCTCCAATAACGCTGTTCTCTATGTTTTCGTCAATATCAGTTGTTATTATCACACCTAGATTTAAGGCTCTAGATTTAAATATCTCAACTGAGTTTTCAACCAACTCTTGGGGGCTAAACGATATAGCTTCAAATTCAATTTCATCCGCTTCTATTTTAGAGAGATCTAAAATATCATTTATAAGCGCAAGCAACCCTTCACCAGCATTGTTGATTATACGTATATAGTGCCTTTGATCATCATCTAGTTTACTTTCCGCCAATACCTCACCCATGCCTAGTATAGCGTTCATTGGGGTACGAATATCGTGACTCATGGAGGCAAGGAATTTGCTCTTGGTTTTTGTCGCTTCTTCAGCTGCCTCTTTGGCGTTTAATAGCTCGCTCTCTAATCTTTTTTGCGGTGTTATATCACGTAAAATAGCCCTAACACTTGTAACATCATTTTGCTTGAACTGAGCGACAGCGTTGACCTCAACATGCACAGCCTCACCACTCTGTTTCATCAGAGCAGTGCGAAAACCTGTTAGGGGTTTGCCAGATAGAACTGTGTTCAATTTTTGTACTGTTACATCACGATAATCTGGATGAACCACTTCTATTAAATATTTACCTAAAATCTCATGTCGAGAATAGGCCAAGGTCTCTAAGTGAATTGGGTTGGCATCTATGATACGTCCCTGTTTATCAATAATCTGGATCATCTCCAAAGCATCTTTAAACAGACTGTGATAGCGTTCTTCTGACTCAACTAGTGCTAATTCGGCAGTTTTGCGGTCGGAAATATCCCTTATCACAGCAGAAAAATATATGTTGCTGTTTACCTTCCAGCTACTAAGAGAGATTTCCAAGGGGATCTCATCACCATTTTTTCTTAGTCCTGGCAACTCAACGGTATTGCCAACAAAACGGGTCTGTTCTGTGGAGTGAATTTTTGCTATAGCTCTGTTATGTGCATCTTTATAACGTTGGGGAATCAATATTGTCAGAGGTTTGCCAATAATCTCATTCTCTTCATAACCAAATATTTCTATAGCTCCCAGATTCCAAAAATTTATAAACCCATTTTGGTCGGCAGAGATAATGGCGTCAATGGCTGAGTGAGTCACAGAGCGGAATCTTTTTTCGCTCTCTTCAATCTGCCTGTTACGTTGGGTGAGAACTTCTCCTTGAGTTGCTAGTTTATCGCTATATGTCTGAATTCTAGCTATAATTTTGCCAACAATTAACAATAACCAGACACTTACAAATGTGCCAATTATTGCACTGGTTAGCATTACTATAAAAAAAGTCTGTTTTGCCCATCTAGCTGCTTCACCGAGAGCAGCGGAAAAACTGCTCTCCAATATACTGAACTTACTGTCATTTATCAGAATTTCATCGGTGATTCTATTTATTACATCTTGTTTTATCGGCTCACCAGAAGAGATATGTTGATGTAGCTTTAGTGCTTGTTGCTCCATGGTAAAAAATAGTTTGTCGCCATTTTCCCATATTTCAATTGCCCGGTTAATATAATCAAAGTTACGGAATCTGATGAAGAGGCTAGACATGGTTTTAACATCAAGAGGATGGTTACCACCTTGGATAAATCCTTGATAGGCTAACTCCAGGTCTGGCTCTTTTTTTTCCAGCTCTAATCTAGCTTGCTTATCGCCATGTGGAATTTTTAGATGTTCTTTGAATTGTAGATAAAATTTTTCGTCTCTTAAGGAGGCATACTGCAAAATACTGATTACAGCACTCTTCTGGCTTTTAGACCAGATACCCTCTCCAACAGCATAACTTCTTAACCCCGATATACCTTCCATCCCCAATATACCGATAAAAAGTACCCCTCCAAGAATCATGGTTATTATTGTAATAACAAAAAAAACAGTCAGTTTTGGTGTAAACATTTGTGAAGTCTGTTTGTAAGAGTCAGAAAGAGTATCAGAACTTTTGTCCATAACTGTTTTTCCAAATGACACTGTGGGGCAAAATATTTAAGAAATAGATGCAAATAAAATTTAAAAACTTGTTTATTTTATAGAACATTAGAAATTAAAATAATTAATGGTATCATTAGCCATTTTAGCTCTATGTTCGGTAAAGTCAATGAAGCTGTTTTTTACATATTGTGAATTTATTTCCAATGGTGTCTCAAGTAGTCTATAGTGAAGCTGGTTTCTAGGGTTTGATACTCGACTTATAGGAGGGTAGAACTGTGATTTCAGTGCCGCAAATTGTCAATTTTGGCCAGAGATTATGGCATCGTTTGACCATCCGGGTAGAGGAGTTAGCTGGTCCTGAATCAACATTTCAAAAGAGTTTAGCTGCCAGTTTAAAAAAATGGCCAGCCCCGGCCTCTATTATTGTAATCTCGCAAAAAGCCAGAGAACTTTTTGCCAATTTAAATCAAGCAACCACCTCACTATTAGACTCTAGCCAACAAAAAATTACAGCTTTTTATAATAGATCTGGTA
>JADFZS010000122.1 GCA_015232405.1 Magnetococcales bacterium
GGTGACCGTATTTTAATCTATATGCCGATGATCCCCCAGGCCGTCGTTGCAATGCTGGCTTGTGTGCGCATTGGGCTTTGGATAAATATTTTATTATCAATCTGTTGAATATTTTTTAGCTGTTATTATGTCTATTTAAAATAGAACACCCCACAGCCTGGGGAAGGCATAAGGCTTACAGACCGATGAGAACAAAGCCTGTTTTGTGGGTTTTTTGTACGTTGCAGCAGCAATCATTATTAAACAAAAAACAGTTTTACCTCTTTGATTTCAGTATATTGCCCGGCACTGGAGGTCGCTATGGCTTGGTTGCGGCAAAAAACTCAAAGCGCAAATGCTTCCACTGGTAAGCCAACCCTTGCCGATTGTAAAGGTGAAGAAGGGGATGAGTTGGAGGGAAATAAAAATTTTTTTGTGCCGCCACCTGCGGAAATTGGCAAAATTTTAAGTGCCTGCAGCATCGGAGAGTTTGGTGATAATTTAATATTTTTAAAATTGCGTTTTTTATTGCTGTTTGGTAGTGGCATAGGCATATCGGGGCTGGCATATAAACTTTTGGTCGAGCCGGAAATCATCCTGGTTTCCGGTATGGACATGGTCTTGATGGCGATTGTGGCATTGTTGATAATGATATCCCTCTCCATGGGATCACGGCAAATTGTGCAATATGTGGGCGAAAAGGGGATCGCCCGTTTTATCCGTGATGCAGAAGGTGGCGATGTTACCCGGGAAATACTGACATTTTATCAGGTGGAGTTTTTGGAACGGAGCTATGGATATCACGTCAGGGCGGAGCGGTTTCTCTATAGTGCGGTAGACGATGAGCGGTGCGCCTTTACCTGGAAAAATGTTGCTTTAAACACTCGCATGGAAATTTTTGGGATAAATACTCACCAGGATGTTACGACATTGCGCCAAGCGGACTATCTGTTTGGTTGTGCTGCCGAAAAAGCCTGGACCCACCACCTGACCAAAACCATGGGCTCCTATATTGAACGGGAGCGATCAATTTTTTTTCCTCTTGCGGCGGGGCGGGGATGGCTCTCTTTTGAATCTGACAACCTGCACTATCTTCTTGGTGGTGAGGTTGGTTGCAGATCAGTAAGAGAAATAACCGATATCACCCGCAGCCACAGCGAGCTTGAATTGTTGTTTGGGGAGAATGATGTTTTGACCATTCCCCTCTATGGATTTCCCAACAACCGTTTTTTCTTCTCAATGCTGGAGCTTTATACCGGCCTGAAATCATATAAAATCCGCCCTCTTCCAGATAAAAATATAAGCCATATAGATGCCGCGTCCCAACTACCGGATTATGTACTGTTTTATGATCGCTTGGAATTTATCCTTGAACATTTACCTCTTGGTGGCAATTCCCTGCTCATCGTGGTCATGGAGTTGAACAATCTGGTATTCATTAATCACAGCCATGGACGAATAACCGGTTCCGAGGTTTTGCGGGAGATGGGAGTTCGCCTGGATCAAGCTCTTGGCGATAGCGAACATGATGTAGCTCGCATGGAGGGAACCGAGTTTGCAGCCTTGGTCTATAATTTTGCTCAAACCGAAAGCCTGCAGGAACTGCTGGATGCAATCCAGGCAAAACTCGACCTACCGGTTATGGTCGATGCAAAAAAAATTATTCCTGAGATACACGTGGGTTATGCCCTTGCACCCGCTGACGGTTTGACCCGAGAGCTGTTGCTAAAGGGTGCCCGAACCAGAATGTATAACAATAAATATCGTAACCTGTTCCATCTGCAGCGGCATAGAGGATAAAATCACCATTTAGCAAATAAACTTCAGGGAGCCGTTCCAACGGCTCCATGGGGTTTTATCAACTATACGGTCTCCGACTTCAGGCGCATCAGACGACGGTTGAGAGCCGGGCGGGATACCCCCAACAGCATGGCGGCTATGCCCTGATTGCCACCGGTTTGCCGGAGTGCCTCTTGGATCACCAGATTTTCAGCCTGCTTCAAGGTTGGAAAGCGTCCTGTGGTGCGCAATGATGAGTGGATCTGTGCCTTGACATGGCTGGGGTCGCCATCTATGGCTATACTGTTGGTACGCATGGCTTTTTTAAAGCTTTTCATGCTTATGATGGTACCGGAGCGGTGTCTGGCTACCGCATCAAAAATCATGGAACGCATCTCCCGGATATTGCCGGGAAAGGTATATGTAGAGAGCAGTGTAATCAACTCCGGCGGTGGCTCTAGCTCCGGTTTATTCATGGATTTGCAGGCCTCATCCAAAAAATAGCCGACCAAGAGGGGAATATCTTCAACCCTATCCCGCAGCGGGGGAATTTCCACCCAGTGGCCGGAAAGGCGAAAATATAGATCCTGACGAAAACGATCTTCACTGATCAACTTTTGCAAATCCTGATTGGTGGCGGTGATTATACGGGCATTACTCAAGCGTGGCAGGTCCGAACCTAAAGGATAATAATTTTTTTCTTGCAGCAGCCGCAACAGCTTTACCTGTGATGATTTGGTCAAATCACCAATTTCATCCAAAAACAGCGAGCCATTTTCCGCCTTGGATACAAACCCCTCACGCAGCCCGTCGGCACCGGAAAAGGCACCCCGTTGGTGACCAAAAAGCGAGTCGGAAAACATGTTATCGTCCAAACCGGCCACATTTACGGTAACCAACTCTCCCTTTCTGCCGCTGGCCTTGTGAATTGCCTTGCCAAACAGCCCCTTGCCGACCCCGGTCTCTCCGGTAATCAATACCGGCTCATCGGAGTTGGCAAGGGCCAGGACATATTGAAAAATTGCCTCCATTTTATCATGGTTGGTGACAATTTCAGAAAAGATGCCACCATTGACCTTCCGGTTGCCAAGCAGGCAGCTACGCAGATTGCTTACCTGTCGGCGCAGGGAACGAACCTCTATCGCCCGACTGATGCTGGAGACAAAGCGGCTCTCTTCCACCGGCTTGACCAGATAATCGAACGCCCCCTCCTTCATGCAGGTAACCGCCGTTTCAACATTTTGGGCGGCGGTCATCACCACCACCGGAATTTCCGGGTGGTGTTGAATTATTTCCGGCAATAGCTGGAGTCCCGAGATCTGCGGCATGAGCAGATCCAAAACTATGACGCTGCATTCGTTATACTCCAGGTATGGTAACAGCTCATTGCCGTCGGACATGGTTACCACGGATGAAATGCCAAACGTCTTCAACAAGACGCTGGAGCCAAACAGCACCTCTTCTTCGTCATCCACCAATACCACCGGCAGTTTATTTGCTGATGATGTTTTCATGTCTGTAGACTTACCAGGGCAGAAGGGATGGTTGGTAATTTTATGGTAACCATGGTGCCTTCATCCACTTTGGAATCAAAAAAGATTTTGCCGCCATGATTGCTGATTATATCCGATGAGATGGATAGCCCCAACCCGGTCCCGCCACTGGTCTCCTTGGTAGTAAAAAAAGGATCGGTAATATTTTTTAAAATATCTTCTGCAATTCCAACGCCCTCATCCTGGATCTGGATCAAAATATTTTCCCCGGTCTTATCCACGGTGGTGGAAAGATGTATCCGTCGCGAGCGGTCCGGCAGTGACTGCAGGGCATTGAGCAAAACATTGATGATTACCTGCTCCAACTGCTGGGCATTGCCGCGTATCAACGGCAGGTCGTCACCGGCATTCAAAAGGCAAAAATCGGTATATTTTTTTATCTGGTTTTGCAAAATGGATATGGCAGCCTGGATCACATCGCTAATATTGACATTTTGTTCCATTCCCCCCTTATCCTGCCGGGCCATATGTTTTAAATTGCCGACAATTTTTTTAATCCGTTTGGTACTGCGCTCGATGCCATCCATCAGCCTGGGAATAGCCTCTATAGCCTCCTCGGCAGGCATACCACCAAGAGAAAATTGATCAATGTTTTCACTATAGCGACGCAAAACCGATAAAATATCTCCCCAGGTGCGCTTCAAAATGGAGTTATTAAAATGGATGGCACTGTTGGGATTGTTTATCTCATGGGCAACGCTGGCCGCCAACACCCCTAGCGATGCAAGACGGGCATTGCGAACCGCCTGGGCGTGTAGCAGGTGGGTTTGAGTGACATCGGATATGATAAGCATCACCTTTGCCACCTTTTGATGTTGTTTAATTGGTATCAACCGTGCCTCCCACCATGATAGGTCTGGTAGTGAAAAACGTAAATTTTCAACAGTATGATCGTTAAAAACCTTATCAATCGCTATTTTATGTTTATTTTGCAGGGATTTTGGCAAAAGTTCTATAAAGCCGCTACCAACCTTTTGGGAGGTGGAAGATTTTGGAAATGGTTGGTTCATAAATAAAATTTTACCATTATCATCAAGTGTTATGATAATGTCTGGAGAGTGATCAAGCAGGTTGCGCAACCTCTCTTCGCTCTCTTGCAGGGCAGAGGCAATCTTTATCCGCTTTTTAATTTCGTTTTGCATGCGCATGAGGTAGAGAACCAGGACAACTGTAAACAAAATTCCCTCAACCAGAAGGATCCACGGTCCCTCATTAAATGCCTGGGCACTGCGAAACATGGGATTTGCCAGGGCGGTAAAGGTCCAGGAACGATCAGCTACCTGTACTGTTGTAACCAATTTAAGGTTTTTATCGGTGGTGTTGTGATCAACCGTGGGTGAATGTTGGTTTTGTCTTAGGCGGCTGGCATAGTGGGAAAGTATACCGCTTTGACCGGGAATTTCAGGCTCATTGAGCCAGATATCTATTCCTCTCGGCTCCAGGGGATCGAGTGATGTGGTCAACATACGGTCAAGACGAAAAATACCCACAACAAAACCTTGCGGTTTTTTAGTTTTTTCCACCTTGGCTGATGGGTCAAATTTTTTAAAATAGGTGGGAAGAAAAACAGCAAACAGGGTTGCCGGATTTTGTCTGTTGCCAATCTGCAAAACTCTGGCTGTCATATCATCCTCGTCGGCATCAGCTCGCAAAAATGGCTTTATGTCAGGCATCTGTTTTAAATTTAGATATTCGGCATATTCCGGGCTGCTTTTAATATAACCATCCTCAATACCGCTACCATCCCTCGGAACCCAGGCCAGGGCCATGATTGCACCATGCCCGGACATTATGGCAGTAGCGGAAACAGCAAAGCGTTTTTGGGACAATTTAGGCAGCCCCATAAGCAGGGTACGCAATTTTCCCAGGGTCGCCAGCTTGTCGCCAACCTCCTTTTGAAATGCCCGGTGGCGATTTTGACCGGCCCACTCAAAGTCCAGTCGTTTGTGAATCTGCAACTGGTGGCTGGTTACCCAGTAGGTGGCAAGTGACAGGGCGATTCCGGTACAGGCCACCAACCAGATTGAACCGACTCCCAGGAGTCGGCTCTGGAACCAGGACAGGGATTGTTCTTGAGAGTTCATCAGTCAAGGCGTTGTATGTGGAGATGATAATTGCATTATTAACTCACACTCTGATTGGTGGCTGTAGAGGCTGGTTTTTGCTATCAAAGCTATTGCTTTTTACTTTTTTGCTTTTTGACTACCAACACCGGAACCTGGGATTGTTCAACAACCCTCTCGGCAACCGAGCCAAGCAGGATACTGCTGATACCGGTGCGGCCACTGCTCCCCATCACGATCATTCCAAAATCCTTTTTCTCGGTATGTCGAATTATCTGGGAAACCGGGATACCGCGACGGCAGCGTATATGCAGCTTTACCCCCATATTTTTAGCCTGTTTTTGCACCCCTTTTTCCTTGATAAATTCTTCCAGCTTTTCCTGGGCCGCATCATCAATCAGTTGGAGCTTTTTTTTCTGCTTTTTCTTTTTTTTCTTTTCCATATAAAAACCCGGTGCATCAAGCGGGTCATGAATCACATGCAAAAGAGTGACTTCAGCACCCAACAGATTGGCCATGGCCAGTCCATCCATGGTGGCAGCCAGGCTGTCAGGTGAAAAGTCGATTGGGACCAAGATATTTTTAACGGCTGCAATAGACACTTGTTAGATACTCCTAAATCGATAAAGTCTGGTTATGCCGACAAAACCATGCTGGAATCGTCAGCTACTTCACATTATTGTGGCAAACAATGAAAAGTGGAGAAGCAGCGGGGGAAAGGCGGCCATGAACAGTCGATCCGCCAGCAGACGAAAATTTTTTTTAAACAGGGCTCCCAAGGCTACGGCTACTCCAAATTGTGCCCACAGCAGAGAGAAGAGAAACCACATTTCATTCAAATATTCAGTGTTTCCCAAAGATTGATAGTTTGAGAGTATTACAAAGCTGGCTCCCCCCCAACAAACTGCCCCAATCCACCACAACGGCGTACCATTTGCCGCAATATTGCGAAATGCGATGAGTGTAACAATTTTTAAATAGGTCAAAACTGCTATCGAGCGGGTTTGCCAATCGGGTTTGGCAACTATTTTTTTGGGGTCAGTATCACTAAAATCCATCACTACTCTCCTTGATTGCGGCAGGTGACTTTGGTCACCTGCCGCATCTGTGCGAGTTATGCCATGAATGGCAAGGGATCAGTTGTTAACCGCCTTCTCATATGCCAGATCATTTTGCAAACCGATCAAACTTTCAGCCTGTCTGGAGATGGCTTTTGAGTTGCCAAATATCAGGCGCAGCTTATCCATGATATCCATCTCCACCGAATAGGCTTCGACTCGGCTCGGTTCGTCGGCAGTCAGACGTTGTACATGATGGACGGCAGCTTCCTGCATTCGCAGTTCAATCTGCTCCTCCAACTTTTTCAACTCTTTTACCGAATCAATGTCATCTTCGGTGATGGCACGAATTGAGAGTTCAACTCCGCGAGTTACCAGCTCATGGAAGCTGTTGATGCTCTCCATTGTTCCATCGCTGATCTGAATGCCCTTTGCGAGACGCTGTTCTCCAAGATAGACAAGATTGGTCTCAATGGTGTCGCCGATTCCTTCCAGATTGTCAGCAACATTGATCAAGGCCATCAGCTCCTTGGATTGAACTGTGGAAAGGTTGCCCCTGCTGATCTTGCCAAGATATTCGATCAATCCAGCATGCATCTTGTCTACTGCGACATCGCTTTTTTCAACCTCTTTAAGCTCTTTCAAGTCACCTTTGAGAATGGTCGGCATTGACTCGGTAAGCATCAGGTTGACCCGCAGACCCAGGCTCTTGATCTCACGACGGGCCGCATCCAAAGCCAGGGATGGGGTGGTGATCAAAATTTCGTTGAGGTATAGGGGTCTGCCTGTAGCGGTTGAGGCATCTTCTGCACCACCGACCCGATCTGGCAGAAGTTTTTCGATAACCGTGGCAAAGACTGCGGTAAACGGCAGAAATATGATGGTGTTTGCCGTATTGAATACCGTGTGGGCGTTGGCGATCTGCCGTGGTGTTTCAGCAGCCAGCTTGTCCATACCGCTCAAACCTTCTGCCACTGGTGAGAACCAGGTTACAAAGTCGGCCAGTGCCGGTATGAAGAAATACCAGAGGACCACACCTATGGTGTTAAACATGATGTGCGCAAGGGCCGCTCGCACCGCCTCTCTGGGTTTGCCGATAGAGGCCAGCAAAGCTGTAACACAGGTGCCGATATTGGCACCAAAAGCCAGGGCGATACCGGCTGGCAGGGTTACAAAACCTTGCGATGCCATGACGATGACTATACCGGTGGTAGCAGATGATGATTGGATCAACCCCGTAAAGCCTGCCGCCACCAATATACCCACCATTGGGCTTTCCATACTGATCATGAGATCAAGGAACGGTTGGTAGGAACGCAACGGTTTCATTGCTCCGCTCATAACGTTCATGCCAAAGAACACCAAACCCAGACCCATAAGCATGAAACCATACTGCTTGATATTCTCTTTTGAGCTGACAAAGCTCATGGAAAAACCAACAAAGACCATCAGCAGTGCCACCTTGGTCACCTTGAAGGCAACGATCTGGGCGGTGATGGTGGTGCCGATGTTGGCTCCAAAGATAATGCCGAGCGTTTGGGAGAATGACATCAAACCGGCAGTTACAAATCCGACAACCAAAACAGTCGTCACTGAAGATGACTGAATGATAGCTGTCACAAATGCACCGGTTGCAGCTCCCATGATTCTATTATGGGTCAGTTTGGCAAGGATATTTTTCATCCTCTCTCCGGCTACGGCCTTTAGGGCATCAGCCATCTGTTCCATACCAAACAGAAACAGTGCCAGACCACCTAGCAACTGCATACTCATGTTGCCCCATTTCATCTCTTTTCCACCTGCTGCGGCCAGGGCATCGCCGAAGGGTAGTGTTACGGCCAGCGCAACCAGGAGCAGAAGTGCTACTCTGCGTCCTACGCTTACGCCATGTAGGCCAAGTGTTTTGCTCAAATCCATTGAGTGTCCTCCTAATTTCTATTGATGGAGATTGATTGAATTGGAGGACAAACTAGACTATTAAAATGGGGGTTTAATGAACGAAAGCGGAAAATTATGAAGAATGTGTGGAGTTTGGGAAAAGAGTGAGTGAAAAATATATTTTTATTTTGTAAACAGCACTGATTTGATCGGTATATAGATGGTAAATTATGGATTGTTTATATAACTCCTCCTGTTTATTGGGTTATTGCCACAAAATATTAAACACAAATTTTTAGTGTGGTGAAAAACCGTCCATGAACATTCTGACCAATATATCAATTTCCCTGTTTACAGGAAAATATCAATTGAGATTATTGCATCGTTTGTGGTGCGGATTGGGGGGTGGGCAGTGAGATCCAAAAAAGGCAGCCATGGGGCAAAACCGGCTCCATACCTGAATCGCCATCCATTTTTTTGACCCACTGCTGAACTATCGATAGTCCGAGACCGGTGCCGCCAAGATCCCGTGAGCGATTTTTACTGACTCTATAAAAGCGTTCATAGATTCTTGACTGGTGTTCTGGGGGAATGCCTGGTCCGTTATCTTCAACCTCTACCCGATATTGATTGTGTACCAACCTTGTACGGATGGTAATGGTTGATTTTTCCGGGCAATATTTGATGGCATTATCAAGGAGATTAAACAATATCACCTCTGAAAGCACCTCTGAGTCGGCAAGAAATTTTATATCCGGCTCAACCAGACAGGTCATCTCAATATTTTTTAAGCGGGCAGCTTCCGCAGCCAGATTCATGGAATTGCGGACCGTAGAGAGCAGCGGAGTCTCTGCAATGCGTATGGACTGTTTATTGGCATCCAGCTTTGATAGATACAGAAGGTTGGCAATTATTTTTGACAGACGGACGGCATTACGCTCCAGGGCTCCAGACAGTTTTGCCAACTGTTTGTTGGAATCATTCGGCATCAGATCCCGTATCAACTCAGCGGTGGCAAGAACCGTATGTACCGGAGTTCGCAACTCGTGGGAGACGTTGGCGACAAAATCCTGTTGCATTTGCTCAACATGACGAATGTTGGTGATGTCACGGAAGACCAGGACGCAGCCGCGATTTTTCATCAAAGCCCCAAATATTTGCAGATATTTTTGGTGGGTAGTAAAAAAATCAAAGTTGACCTTGCAATAGGTGTCATTGACATCTATGCCCAGCACCCTTTCATAAACCTCCCTGGGCACGACACCTTCCAACTCCTTGCCGATTGACTGTTCATCTATATTCAGCAGCTTGCGGGCGGAGCTGTTTATCAGGGTGATGCGTTTTGCATTGTTGAGGGCAATTACCCCCTCGTCCATTCCCTCCAGAATGGCATTCATCCAGGCGCGGTCCTGGGCAAGTTCCACAACGGTTTTATCCAGTTGTTCAGCCATGGAGTTGAAGGAGGTTGCCAGACCACCGATCTCATCGGAGGTGGAAATTTTTATTGGATGCTCACCGATATCGCGGCTAATCCGCTTGGCCCGATGCACCAAGATGCGAAAGGTGCGGGTCATAAACTCCAAAACCATATAGGTAACCACCAGGGCCATAGCCAGAGCCAACACCGAAGCCTTTATCAAAAAGCTGCGTTGGGAAAGGACTATCTGTCTGATGTCCGACATGGATTTGGCAACCCTGACAATCATGGTCTGGTCACCGACCGTGGCTGGAACAGCCATATATATCATATCGTCATTCAGGGTGTCGGAAAATCGTTTGGCAACCCCCCGCCCCTCTTTGAGGGCAGTAATAATTTCCGGTCGGTTGCCATGGTTGTCGGTATTGGCTATCTGTCCCGGCTCAAGTTGCGAATCCCCTACCATGCTGCCGTCTTCGGCAACAATTGTAACCCTTTCGCCAATCGCCTCACCAAACGCATCGGAGATCTTGTCCATCTCCTTGATGGATACCATACCTGAAAATTGGGTCAATAATACCCGCACGCTTCTGGCATGGTTATAAAGATTTTTGGTAATCCCCTCTTCCAGCCGCTCTTCCAGGTTGAGCTCCAAGGAGACTCCGACCTGTATCAACAAAAAAAGATCCAAAAATATTGAAACCAAAATCAATTTGCCGCGAATACCGATATTTATCATGATTGTTTGGATGTTTGCGGGTTGAAGATATAACCGACACCACGAATGGTCTCAATAAAGTTTCCTGCAACCCCCAATTTTTTGCGCAACTGTTTTATGTGTGAATCAACGGTTCTGGTCTGTACGTAGGATTGCACTCCCCATACCACGTCAAGGAGTATATCACGGGTTTGAACCCGCCCGGCCCGCTCTATAAATGTGGATAAAAGTTTAAACTCGGTTGCTGTCAGAACAGCCTCTTTGCCGTCGATATATGTTTGGTGGGTATCATAATTGACATATAGTGGTCCAAACTGACTTTTTTTGGGCTGTTTGTCACCGCTGCCCATGGTCCGGCGCAGAGCTACCTGAATCCGCAGAACAAGCTCCCTGATACTGAAGGGTTTGACAAGATAATCATCTGCACCAACCTCCAACCCCACCACCCGGTCAATCTCTTCACCTTTTGCCGTTAACATTATGATGGGAATCTGGCTGGTTTGTGGAGCCTCTCTAATACGCATGCAGACATCCAGCCCGGAAATATCCGGCAGCATGATATCAAGCAGGACCAAATCGGGAATGGGTTCTCTAAAAACTTCTGTCAATGCAGATTTGCCGCTAAGGGCGGAGCGGGTTTGATAACCCTCCATGGATAGCTTGATCTCCATCGGGGTTACCACATCCTTTTCATCCTCGACAATCAGGATAATGGGAGCATCTTCCGCTAAATCATCATGAATCTTTCTCACAAGCTTATGGCTCCCCCTACCAAAAATTTTTTCATGCAGATGGGTTGAAAAATATCGACCCTACATAACTAAATTTTCATATCAATAGCAGTTATCCAGATTTTTTGCAAACTCGGCATTATAAATCCCCAGCTTTCATTAACTGGTCAAAGGTGGGCGATAACTATTTATATCAATATTGATAGTGAATCATTTCTCCTGGACTCGCTTGATCAATGCCTGTTTGACCCGACTCATTACGTCGTTCCAGGAGTTGGGAAGATCCTGGCGAAAGAGGGTTGTGTTGGGATACCTATTTATCCATGCTGCCAATGATCCAGCTTTCAAGGCAATCAGTAATATGGTGCAAAGGGTCCGATTCTCACCCGGCCTTTACCACCCGTTGCACCACAGAGACCCCAACCCCAAGCTCGCCAGCTATTTTCCTGATACCCATGCCCTGTCCCCTAAGACCCCGAATGGCCTGTTCAACCTCATCACCTACCTTCGGTCGTCCAAGCTGCTTCCCTTGCTCACGTGCCCTCTTCAAGCCAGCATTAACCCTTTCTCTTATAAGAGCCCTTTCAAACTCACTGAACACACTCAACATGCCGAAGAGAGCCTTCCCTGCAGGTGTGGTGGTGTCAATTCCCTGCTGATGGAGATAAAGGTCAACGCTCTTTGCATGAATTTCGGACAAAAAGGCGGTCAGATCCTGCAGGGACCGGCCAAGCCGGTCTACCGACCAGGCCATCACCACATCAAACCGCTTTCGGACCGCTCCCTTAAACAACCTGTCAAACTGCGGTCGTTGGTCACGGCCTTTTGAGCCACTGATGCCGTGGTCAATATATTCACCCTCAATGGTCCACCCCATCCTATCGGCTACCCCTCGGAGTTCCAGAAGCTGGTTGTCCGTGGTTTGGCCGTCTGTTGATACCCTGGCATAGATCGCCACTGTTTTGCTCATCACGTTTCTCCCAACATGTTGATATTGTGTCTTATTATAGCACAAAACAGCAGTGTACGCAAATCAGTTGTTTACCGTACAACAAAAACTCGATGCTGGAACCCGCATGGTTGCTTGATCGAAAATGGCAAAAAACGGCAGGGTTTTCGGTACACTTGGTTTTTGACTCGTAGCGAGGAAGGACAAATAATTCTCAAACAAGCAACCGAACTCCGCAGTCGAGCAGTGGCCGGTGAGGAGAAGGCTCTGTTAGCACGTAAGTTCGGTATCAGCAGGCAGGCCGTGTATACATATTTGGAGACTTAGGCCGTAAATGAACGGCTTTCCGGACGCTTTTCAACCAGTAACGCCATCATAGATATCCCGTTAGCATCAAGATCTCTTTCACGCCAGCACAAACCGCAATATCAGTTCAAGCATACCACATTGGCAAAGATCTACGAAATTGCCTCAATTCGGGCTCATCTGCAGCAACTTGGACCTTGCCTTACCATCAACAGTTGCGTTTCAGGATCCTAAAACAGAGCACCATAGTGGGCTCCGGTTGGCATCAATCTGGCTCCAGTAGTGCATATTGTATCACAATTCTGGCTTATCTGCTGCCACTTGGGTCCTGCCGTACCATCAACAGTTGCGTTTCAGGATCCTGAAACAGAGCATCACAGGTAGCTCCGGTCGGTATCAATCTGGCTCCAGTAGGGCACTGTGGAGCACATACCACCACACTGGTAAAACGGTTATCAGGCTTCCAGAGTGCACCTATTACACAGATTACTGTGGATATACAGCCACCTTGCTACTGCCGTGCCATTGACCACACAGTTTTAGGATCCTAAAATCGTTACCACACATAGTGCTCCGGTTGGTGTCAAAGTGGTTCCTAAAGCCTTTGGCAGTGGAGTGTCAAGCCAACTGATCACAACCACCCCATGACTGCCAAACACCACTACCAACCCAAACATCTCTCTACCGTCCAATTTCCTGCAACAATTTTTTGTACCATCTTTTACGACATGGGTGATCCTTAAAGAACTTTCCATCCAGAAGTGACCCACCTTTGGCGATCTTGTTGCACTTTTTACACCGCTCTTCCTCACCGTTTATGGTACATTTGCGACACATGATCCCCTGTTCTACCAGTGCCTCAAGTTCTTTCTTGCGCACCCACTGGTTGACCGTCATGCCTGGTGGAGTAGATTGGGCCAGTGGATTGCTCTCCGGTCGCCCCCATTGCTTGAACCACATAGGGACACCATGGTACAAGCATTGTTCCTGAATATTTTTAACCCAATCATATTCCATTCTCCGAACATGCTTGCCTCCACTTTCGCCGCCGACTATCACAAAATTTATCCCACGAAGATCTACTTCCCCAAGATCTTCAAGAAGTGGTTCTATCGACAGAAAACGAAACGCACACGGTACGTCGCGTAGTATTGAGATCCTTTTCAAAGCTTTGCGGTTCTCCACTGTCACACCTAACCAAGTGGATATTGGAAACCCGGCACCTGTTCGCTCCAGAAACTTCATGATGTTGTACGGACGCTTGGTCAACAGCATCAGTGTGTTCTGCCTCCACATATTTTCTTCCATGATGTCCAATACTTCCAGCAACGTGTTGTCATCCGAATTTTTGTGGAATACGTCGGACATCGAGTTAGCAAAAAAGATGGTATTGGTGTTGCGCAAAGGTTTGTTGACAATAGTATCCGTTGCACGATTAATCTGGCCGGTCCACTTCCACCTTCCGTTGATCTTTTTTGCTACATCAATGTATTGATCGTTGCCGTGACTCTTCAGACGGCTTGTGCCTGGAATAGCGTAACAAAATCTGCAGCCTTCTGAAATCTTGCTACATCCCACCTGAAAGTTGTATGACTTGTCCCACCAAAATGGATCATTAATCCGTATCTTCACTTTTTGTCTCCAATTTATTCAATAGTTAATGGTCTTTCGCAATATT
>JADFZS010000123.1 GCA_015232405.1 Magnetococcales bacterium
TAATGAAGTATGGTAGCAGAGAAAAAAACGTTACGAGAGATTAACGAGACACATTTGACATCTTTCTCTCACCAATATTTTTCACAAATACAACAAATACAAATACAACAAATACAATTAATTAGGAGAAACACATGAAAATAGCAGGAATTTTGTCTAGTGCAGTATTGATGCTTACCATTGGATCTGGAGTCGCATGGTCTGAGGGATCTCATGGACATGATGGTATGAACATGAATATGGATAATCATGCCCCAACCCAAAAGCAAATGGGCATCAAAGCAACGGGCAAGCTCAATTCTATCATGATGAATAAGCACAAAGTAAACATCACGCACGGTCCAATCCCAGCTTTGAATTGGCCCCCAATGCGTATGGATTTTGCTGTTCGGCAGGGGGTTGCCCTTGCAGGGTTGAAACCTGGTCAAAAAGTAAGTTTTTCCCTGATGAAATCTGGTGAATACGAATATGTCGTCACAAAAATCACCCCAATAAAATAACAGCTGCTCACAACAATAAAACAAAGAGGAAATATGCAGTCACATCATCAAAAAAAAATCACTGCCATTGTTATCGTTCTGCTTGCTGGCACCTTCAGTGTGCCAGCTTATGCCAACTTATCCTTGGAACAAGCGGAAGCTATAGCGATGAAGCACGACCCTGTTGTTTCCAAACTGATTGCGGAATCTCGATCCTTGGTGGCAAAATCCGTTGCTGATGGGCAATGGAAGGATCCTCGCCTCAAATTGGGATTGACTGCCATCCCATTGGATAGTTTTGACCTCAATCAAGAAAATATGACTCAACAGCAGATTGGGATTCAGCAAGCTTTTCCGCGTGGCAACTCATTGGAATTAAAACAAGCCCAAACCCGATCCAAAGCGGAACAAATGGATCGAAAAACGGATCTGGAGCGGCAGACCATTCGTCGTGATGTCCGTTTGGCCTATCTGGATGTTGTCTACCAAAAACAAGCCTATGAGATTGTTTCAAAAAGCAAAACATTCCTCAAGCAACTTGTGGAAATTGCCAAATTCCGCTACGCATCAGGCAAAGAGAAAAAACAACTCGTTCTCGAGGCCTCTCTGATGCATTCACGTATGGAGGACCGTTTATTAAAGATTACCGATATGGAAAAAAAAGCCAGGGCCAAGCTCTCAAAGTGGGTAGGAAATGAAGCGGCTTTTGGAGAAATCAACTCCGACTTCCCAGAGTTTGCTGATTTATCTGACCGGGATCTCATGCTCAGCACTCTATCAAAACATCCAATGATTCGTTTGGCAGAAGCTAAGATCAAAACTCGCAACTTAGGCGTTCAGTTAGCCAAAGAAGAATATAAACCGGCTTGGATGGCTGATGCCACCTATGGCCGGAGACTGGATAATAATATGGGAAATCCTCGTGCCGACCTGCTTTCTGTCATGGTCTCCCTGGATCTGCCATTATTTACAAAGAACCGTCAGGATCGGGTACATAATGCTCGGCGAATTGATGTTGAAGCCGCCCAACATGAAAGGGATGACCGGTTACGTATGTTGGAAACTCAACTTGATATGAATCATGTCAATCTGAAATGGACCCAAGACCGAATTAAGCTGTTTTCTTTCAAGTTGATGCCAGAAGCACTCATTTATACCCAAACCACTATGACAGGCTATCAGAGTGGTGTAACGGATTTGACTGCTGTTGTTCGTGCCCATCTCACAGAACTAACGGTTAGATTGGACAGGCTTAAACTCCAACACACTGAACGTACAACTCAAGCCAAGTTGCTTTATTTGACTGGAGAACAATAATGAAAATATTTTTGGGAGGTGTGTTGTTGATAGGTGGCGTGTTTCTGGGAGGATGGCTGGTCAGCAAAAACTTCATACCCCAAGAAATCCTGAATATTGCTGGTATAGGGAATGATTCACCTTCAGTTTCTCAAAGTGATTCAGGATCAAAGGAGAAAGAGGTCCTCTATTGGGTGGCACCGATGGATCCAAACTATCGCCGTGATAAACCAGGCCAATCTCCCATGGGTATGGACCTGATTCCTGTCTATGCGGGGGGAGCAGATAAAGGCAGTGATGATGGAGCGGATGTCACTGTATCTGCTGCCGTTGTTAATAATCTTGGTGTTCGTACCGTGACGGCAAAACCGCATAACCTAGAACGTAGGATTGATACCGTCGGTTATGTTTCCTTTGATGAAACCCAGATCAACCATATCCATTTGCGGACGGATGGTTGGATTGAGCAGTTGGTGGTAAAAGCTGAAGGGGAGCGAGTCAAAAAAGGGCAGCTATTATTTGAATTTTATTCGCCTACTCTGGTCAATGCCCAGGAAGAGTTTCTGCAGTCCGTAGCAACAAAAAACAAGCAACTAGTGAATGCATCCGAATTACGTCTCCAATCCCTGGGAATGAGTCGTTATCAAATCAATCAGATTCGTAAATCTGGCAAGATGAGGCTGCGAACAGCGGTGCATGCCCCTCAAGACGGTATTGTCAGTGAACTTAATGTCCGTCAGGGAATGCGAGTCACACCCAAGACGACTATTATGAGTTTAGCGGATCTGCACCATGTCTGGTTACAGACCGAAGTATTTGAACGGCAAGCTGAATGGGTAACTTTGGGAGGACGAGCCGAGGCGACTCTTTCCTACCTGCCAGGCAAAACTTGGAAAGGCACGGTGGATTACATCTATCCCACCCTGACTGCCACAACTCGGACCCTTAAAGTACGTCTGCGCTTTTCAAACCCGGAAGAACGCATGAAACCCAACATGTATGCCAAGGTTTCAATCTATGGTGCTCCAAAAGAAAACAGATTAGCCATTCCCCGTGAAGCGGTAATTCGTAGCGGTAATGGGGAGCGTATCATCCTTGCCTTGGGAGAGGGTCGCTATAAAGCCCGAATGATTCGTACCGGCATGGAAAGTAATGGTTTGGTCGAGGTGCTTTCCGGGCTGCGAGACGGAGAAAAAGTGGTGACCTCCGCACAATTTCTCATTGACTCCCAGGCCAGTCTAAGCGGCAGCCTTGATCGTATGGAAGATGCGGATGGACATGAAGATATGGATGGCATGGAGCATTTGCCAAAAGAACAGGCTCAGACGGCTCCAACCGCTGGTATTGGGGTTTTGCGTGAAATCATGGCCGATGAACGCAAAGTCAAATTAACACATGAACCCATCCCCGCTCTGAACTGGCCTGCCATGACCATGGATTTTGCCTTGGCTGATGGAGTGGCAGTACCAACACTTGATCTTGGTTCCAAGGTGCGTTTTGAAATACTGGCCTTGGATGAGTATACCTATGAGATTACCAAGATCGCTGCAGACCATGCAACAGTCATCACAGCCCACGGGATACTGCGTCAGATTCTGGCCGATGAAAACAAACTCAACATCACCCATGACCCAATTACGGAATTAAAGTGGCCCACTATGACCATGAATTTTCCTCTGGCATCCGGGGTATCAGTTGCAGCACTTAAACCGGAACAGAGGATAGTGTTTCAGTTACGCAAAATCGGGGAGTTCGAGTATGAAATAGCCAAGATCAAAGCAGCATCTGGGGAGGCTGCACCATGATTTCAAATATTATTTTGTGGTCTATCAAAAATAGATTTATGGTGTTCCTGCTGACCTTTGTCTTGATTATTGCTGGGATTTATGCGGTGAAAGCCACCCCGGTTGATGCCATCCCTGATCTTTCCGATGTGCAGGTCATCATAAAAACCAGCTATCCGGGACAGGCTCCCAAGGTGGTTGAGGATCAAGTAACCTATCCTTTAACCACGGCCATGCTCTCCGTACCATCAGCTTTGACAGTACGGGGGTACTCTTTTTTCGGTGACTCTTTTGTCTATGTGATCTTTGCAGATGGCACCGACCCTTACTGGGCACGATCCCGAGTCTTGGAATATCTCAGTCAGGTTGCCGGGCGTCTGCCTCCTGGTGTGCAACCCGAATTGGGACCAGATGCGACGGGTGTTGGATGGGTTTATCAATACGCCTTGGTGGACCGTACCGGCCAGCATGACCTGTCTCAGTTGCGCTCATTGCAAGACTGGTTCTTGAAGTTTGAACTGCAAACAGTCCCTGGTGTATCTGAAGTAGCCACGGTTGGCGGCATGGTCCGTCAATATCAAGTAGTGTTGGATCCAGACAAAATGCGGGCCTACAACATGCCTTTGGAACGGATAAAGATGGCAATCCGCATGGCCAACCAGGAGGTGGGTGGTTCCGTGGTCGAAATGGCCGAAGCGGAATATATGGTTCGCGCCACCGGCTATCTGAAAAATCTAGATGATATGCGCAATATTCCCTTGGGCTTGAGTGACAAGGGAATCCCCATCATGCTCAGTGATATTGCTGAGTTGCGTACCGGTCCTCAGATGCGCCGTGGCATCGCCGAGTTGGATGGAGAGGGTGAAGTGGTAGGTGGCGTCATCGTCATGCGCTTCGGTGAAAACGCCCTGACTACCATCGAAGGGGTCAGAAAGAAGTTGGAAGAGCTGAAAAAAGGACTACCTGCAGGGGTGGAAATAGTGACGACCTATGATCGTTCCAGCTTGATCAATCGTGCCGTGGATACCCTGAAACTCAAGCTTGTTGAAGAGTTTCTGGTCGTTACCCTGATATGCATTATCTTTCTATTTCACTTCCGATCTTCCCTGGTCATAATCATCAGTCTGCCCATTGGTATTCTAGTCGCTTTTCTCATCATGAAAATGCAGGGAATCAATGCCAATATAATGTCATTGGGCGGTATTGCCATCGCCATTGGTGCCATGGTGGATGCCGCTATTGTAATGATAGAAAATGCCCATAAACACATTGAGGTTTATAAAGAAAAGCATGATGGGGAGCTGGATGACACAACCCGTTGGCATCTGATCGGCCAATCCGCCTGTGAAGTCGGCCCCTCTCTATTCTTTGCCCTTTTAATCATCACCTTGAGTTTTTTGCCGGTCTTTACCCTGGAAGCTCAAGAGGGGCGGTTGTTTGCACCGCTGGCTTTTACCAAAACCTACTCCATGGCTGGAGCGGCGGCACTGTCCATCACCCTGGTTCCGGTATTGATGGGTTATTTTATCAAAGGTAATATCATGCCCGAACATCGTAACCCAATAAACCGGGTACTGATGTGGCTGTACCGTCCATTTATTGCAGCCGTGGTCAAAGCTCCGGTTTCGGTGCTGATTCTATCCGTAATTTTAGTAGGTGTTGGCTTCATGCCACTCAAACATATTGGTTCTGAATTTCTCCCGGATATGGATGAAGGGGATTTGATGTATATGCCAACCACATTTCCGGGGATCTCAATTGGCAAAGCTCAGCAATTATTACAACAGACCGATAAATTAATTAAAACCATTCCAGAGGTCAAACGGGTCTTTGGTAAAATCGGCAGGGCAGAAACCGCAACCGATCCAGCTCCCTTGACCATGATTGAGACCATCATCCAATTTAAACCCAAGGATCAATGGCGTCCGGGAGTGCAGCTTCAAGATATTAAGGATGAACTCAATAGAGTAGTTAAACTGCCCGGTGTCACCAACGCATGGGTAATGCCAATCAAAACCAGAATAGATATGCTGGCAACTGGTATCAAGACCCCGGTTGGAATTAAAATCGCCGGTGCTGATCTGGAGGTGATCCAACGTATTGGCAAGGAGATTGAACAGGTTGTTCAGAAGGTGCCTGGAACGGCTTCCGCCTTTGCGGAACGGGTGGCAGGTGGCCGATATATCACGGTGGATATCAACCGTTTGGCAGCCGCCAGATATGGTTTGAACATATCCGGTGTACAGGAAGTTGTGCGCACGGCCATAGGCGGCATGAATGTCTCCCAAACCGTAGAAGGATTGGAACGTTATCCCATCAATATCCGTTATCCCAGGGATGTTCGTGACTCCGTAGATCAATTGAAAAACCTTACAATCATTACACCCAGTGGTTCCCAAATCAGCCTGCAGGATGTGTCTACGGTCAAAGTAACTGACGGTCCCCCCATGATAAAAAGCGAAAATGCCAGATTGAACGGCTGGATCTATGTGGATATCGAAGGTCGTGATCTCGGTTCTTATGTAACCGAGGCCCAAGCCGTCGTCAGTCGTGAAGTCAATCTGCCGCCGGGTTACTCCATTGCCTGGTCGGGTCAGTATGAATATATGCAACGCGCCCAGGAGCGTCTCACCTTGGTCGTACCCGTGACCTTGGGCATCATCGTTCTGCTGCTCTACCTGAACTTTCGCGGTATGACGGAGGTGCTCATTATCATGGGAACGCTACCAATGGCATTGGTGGGTGGTATATGGCTTATGTACCTGTTGGACTTTAATATGTCTGTGGCTGTTGGTGTCGGTTTTATCGCCCTGGCAGGGGTATCCGTGGAGATCGGCGTGGTAATGCTGATCTACCTCCAGCAATCATTGGATGCAAAACGCCGCGAAGCCAGAGAGCAGGAACGTCATATTACCCAGGAAGAGTTACAAGCAGCCGTTGTTGAAGGCTCCTTGTTACGAGTCCGCCCCATCATGATGACCGTAGCAGCCATCATTGTCGGATTACTGCCAATCATGTTTGATGATGGAACAGGGTCAGAGGTTATGCGGCGCATAGCAGCTCCCATGGTAGGCGGTATGATCAGTGCCACCCTTCTCACTTTGGTAGTCATTCCTTCGACCTTTCTGCTTTGGAAACGGGGTAAAATTGAAAAGATTGGTCTGGGTGAATATTAACAACCCAACCATAGTTGATATGATCGGGGCCGTAGCGGGCTTTCTCTGTGTCGGAAGTTCCGCTGCCATACCCTAAATAACATTGGTGACATGTCTGGAGAAACTGAGGATGGCAAAAAAACCACTAAGAAATAGACTTGAAAACAAAGTGAGAACCAGTAAACTACCACGCAAGACGAAACCTGTTAATTGGCGTGCTTTCGGTATTGTGCTTGGAGTGGTGGTCTTTGCGGTAGCGATGTATCAATCGCGACCAGAAAAACCCTCTGGGCTAGCTGGTATGCGGCATGCTCCAGCCGATCCAGGCAAGATATCTCTTCCCATTCCTGCCTCAGTTCCCACAACTCATCAAGCGGGGATGAAACTCTTTGTCGAAAACTGTTCCCAATGTCATGGGGAGTGGGCTCAGGGAACCGATAACGGACCTGCTTTGGTACACGATTATTATAAACCTTCGCATCATGCCGATTTTTCATTCTACAAAGCAGCCCAGTATGGTGTGCGGGCGCATCATTGGAGCTTCGGCGACATGCAACCGGTACCCAGCGTCACTCGCCAGGATATGGATCAGATCATCCCTTTCATTCGCTGGTGGCAACGAGAGAACGGAATTACGGGATAAATGGAGAAGATAAAATGTTGAATAGATCCAAAAAAGAAAACCTAATCAAAAGTATTGCAACAGTGCGCAAATCAGCCGTAGTTACCGGAGTTGCGCTCATGATCGCAATGTTGGCGGTTACAAACATTCAAAAAGTGGAAGCAGCTGGGATGAACCATGGTCCTGCTGGCCCCAGTCCGATTGCCGGACTGCCGAAAACCCCCAACGTACCGTTTCATTTGGGCCTCGGCATGCAAAAATTTCAAGAACACTGTTCGGAATGTCATGGTCAGTGGGCAGAAGGTACCGCTGACAAAGGACCTCCACTGGTTCACAAATATTATGAACCATCTCACCATGATGACGGAGCATTTTTCCGGTCTGTGCAATCCGGCACAAGCGCCCACCATTGGACGTTTGGGGATATGGAGCCTGTGGTGAACGTTACCAAACAAGATATAGTGCATATGATCAAGTTCATTCGTTGGTGGCAGAGACAGAACGGCATAAATTAAGGGGTAACCATGATATCAGGAATGTATCGTAAGTTTCTCGTTTACGCCTTGCTGATCCTGCTGCCATTACCCACGACTGGCTGGTCCGGTGATGAGATTGTCGATGGCAAAGTCGTCTATGATCGTGAATGTCAGGTGTGCCATGGAACCAATGGAATGGGTTCCGACTTTGATTGGAAAACACCCTTGGATGGTCCTGGCTTGCGTTATCCACCTCCTCCTTTGGATTATTCGGCTCATGCCTGGCATCATCCAGACAGTGTTTTGAAAGGACTAATTCTCAATGGAGGTAAAGATGGTCGAATGCCTCCCTTTAAAGGAAAGCTGACAGAAGCCCAAATGGATGCTGTTATCCAATTCCTGCATTCTCTTTGGAAACCGGAACAATTGAAATGGCAACAGGAAATAGGCCAACAGCAACCAAGGTAACCAACTTTGGTTGTCACCAGAATGTGAGGATACAAATTGATGAAAGAGTTGCTTAATTGTTCTCTAACATTGCGGATCATGGGACTGATCGGATTCAGTCTTGGTATTTCCACGTTTTTATTGGGTAGCAATGCTGAGTCCATTCATCATGACACAGTGATAAAGCAGGTCAAAAAACAAGCTCTTGTATACCTCTATGGTGTGGAACGAGAAATAGACCATTTGTCCACAATCAATAAAGCACAACCTCTGGTAGCTCTGCTGGAACGGTCCTATACCACCCATAGCGACATCTATGATTTTTCCGTCATTCAACTCCGAATCTATGATCAACAATCCAATACTGTTGCCATTTATCCGAATACTTCAGAGAAATCTGGGAAAACCGGCAAACGAATGGGCCACATAAAAAATGTGGGACAAACAAATGGTACGCCTGAAATTTTTTCCGGTATGCACCAATTCATGGGTGGCATAATTAGTCATAGCTGGGACCATGAAAGTGGGAAGCAACGATCAAAGACCACCATCACTATTCCTTTGAGTTTGGATAGTGAGGTAAAAATGGCCTTGGAAGCCAAGCTGGATATGGATGCCACCATGGCTCTCATCCAATCAAACGATGACGAATATGAGCACAATTTACTCATTGTTATTGGTGTGTTCACCCTGGTAGTCCTATTGGCGATATGGAGTGTCATTCATCACGGACTTCTTAAACCTGTGCACAACCTGAGTGAGGTAACGAAATCTATTGCCAAAGGGGACCTGTCAAAGCGAGCGCGTTGTCACGGAAGAGATGAAATTGGTTCGCTCGGTCAGTCAATCAACAACATGGCCGGCAGCATCGAACAGCTGCTCAAGGATGAGGAGGCCGCCTATCTCCAGGCCATAGAATCTCTAATGAAGGCACTAGAAGCCAAGGATCTATACACGAGACAGCACTCTGTCAGGGTAGCTAAATTTTCCACCATGTTGGCCAATCGTCTCAAACTCTCCAAAGAAAAAAGAGAGTTACTCAGAAAAGGGGCACTGATGCATGATCTGGGAAAGATCAGCATTCCAGACAATATCCTGAATAAACCACAAGCCCTGTCAGATGATGAATTTCGGACAATGAAAAGCCATCCAGTGAAAACGGCTGCCATCATGCGGCCCTTAAAACGTTTCAACGAATTCACAGAAATTGCAGCTTGGCATCATGAACGCTGGGACGGCAAAGGATACCCAGACGGGTTACAAGGAGAGGCTATTCCTCTCTTGGCCAGGATTGTCTCCATAGCAGATGCCTGGGATGCCATGACCGGAGATCGCGTATACAGAAAAGGTATGCCGATTCAAAAAGCCCTATCCATATTCGAGAATGAATCTGACTCGGGACAGTGGGATCCAAATCTGGTCAGAGAGTTTGTATTAATGATCAAAGAGGAGAGGCTTCTAACTTCCTAAAGGAGGTCGTCACAGTGGTTTTCTCTGCCCCAGCCACGGCTTCAGAATGGTGGATGTCCATCTTTATCATCTGTATCCTCAGCTGAAAGAGTCAGAATGGCTTCCAATCCTCCTTCTGGTCTGTTCCTGAGTTTGACGTCTCCTCCATGGGCTCTGGCGATATTCCGAGCTATGGATAGACCTAGACCAGTTCCTCCGGAAGAACGGTTTCTCGATGTATCCAGACGGGAAAAAGGGATAAAAACATTTCCCATCTCCTCTTTCGGAATACCAGGCCCCTCGTCTGCAACAGTTATACGCAAGCGATTGCCATGTATACTGGCTTGGACAATTGCCTGATCACCATAGGCAACAGCATTTTGAATCAAATTGGTCAAACACCGTTTAAAACTTCTCGGCATTACCGGAAAAGCCGGGAACTCTTCATACTCAAAACGTACTGGCCAGCCCATATCCTCAAACCCAATTTCCAGAGTCTCAAGAATGGATGGAATATCAACCATTTGTTTTTCTTCCATACTCTCCATGCCACGAATGTAATCCAAAGTTGAGGAGACCATATCCTCCATTTCGGATAGATCAGCCGTCAGGTTATCGCCTAACTGAGAATCTTCAAGCAGTTCTGCCCGCAGTTTTATCCGGGTCAATGGGGTTTTGAGATCGTGAGATATGGCTGCGACAAGGTACATGCGTTCCTGGATAAGGCGGGAGAGCCGAGCTTGCATGAAATTGAAAGCCCGGGCAGCCTTTTGCAACTCCATTGACCCTTTCTCTGCCAGAGGTGGGCGATTGAGGTTTTTTCCCAAACCGTCCGCTGCCCTGGCCAACAGGGTTAGCGGGGTTGTAACCAACCTGACAGCGACAAAGGAGAGCCCAGTCACCACCACCAGGAGCATAATAAGCAAGGTGAGCATGTGTTGTGGCCAGGTCAGGACCTTTTCTGTCAGATGGTCGTGGAACTCAACCCATTGTCCATCTGCCAGTTGAATCTGGGCAATATAGGAAATCCCGTGGGTATAAATTCCCTTGACCATGCCCAAATCACGGGATTGACCCTGACGCATTATTTTTAAATGCCACTCTATTCCAGACTCACTCCCATTATGATCTGTCGCCAGCGTATCAAC
Source organism: Magnetococcales bacterium (assembly GCA_015232405.1). Taxonomy (GTDB): domain Bacteria; phylum Pseudomonadota; class Magnetococcia; order Magnetococcales; family JADFYX01. Next base: position 10,857 of record JADFZS010000123.1, read on the forward strand.
AACCGTTACCCCCATGTTTCTTTCTTCACCTAGATTGTCTTGCAAAGAACTGTGAACCAACATCGCTCTTTCATCCGCAGGATCTGTTCGACGAATATTGGGGGGTATCGTGTTTAGAATCCGCGTCATCTGGAATGGTGTGTTGAGGGCATTGGCAATGGATTCCCTTTTACTCGGATCAATAAGCTCCAATACACGCACAACCCCAGATGACCGTTGTGCCGACTGCATCCCTCCCACTGTAAAAAGAGTGTTTTCACGATCGAAAAGGTGAACGGCTGCACTTAAAACCAACGAGGCAGTGACCCCTACAAACAATATCAGGACCAACTGACCCGACAATGACCTGGGTTTGTTAATAAACATTATTCCGTTTCCACCTCGCACGACAGAATGTATCCCTTTCCCCAAACTGTCTTGATAATTTTTGGATTTTTTGAATTGTCCTTCAAACGTTTACGTAATCGGGTAATCTGGACGTCAATGCTGCGATCAAACGCAGTTGCTTCCTTTCCTTGATGGAACTCCATGATTTGATCACGACTTAGTATTTGATTGGGATGCGATAATAGCACTGTTAAAAGAGATAATTCTCCTCGACTCAAATCGACTAGCACATTTTGGGGCGAGATCAACTGTTGGGTTTTCAATTCCAAGGTCCAATTTGCAAAGATATAACGGCTGATCTCTCGGTGCGCTTCCTGAACCGGTTCAAATCGTGACCGCCTCATGACACTTCTGATCCTGGCCAATAACTCACGTGCACTGAATGGTTTTGGCATATAATCATCTGCACCCATTTCCAAACCTACAACCAGATCAGTTTCTCCTCCCCTGGCCGTGAGCATGATGATGGGGACGGACTTGTTCTTGGGCGAATTTCGAAGCTTCCGGCATAAAGTCAAACCATCGTCACCTGGTAGCATTAGATCCAGCACAATCAGGTCGATATCCTCTTTTTCAAGGATGCGGTGCATCTCTTTGCCATCGGCTGCAGTACTCACTCGCAGATGATTTTCTTCTATGTATGTTCGGATAAGATCTCTCGTCCCCTTGTCGTCATCGACAATAAGAATGTGCGCAATCGTCATTTATATAAAACCTCCATGCTTGTGAAATGATCATTCAAAATAGGGGAAGATTTTTCAAGTTGCAACTTAATACTTGCAATTATTTCATGATTGTTTCAACTATTTCAAAAGTATTTCAAAGGCTAATACAACTGTTTCATGGTGTTTCTATTCTTACCTTTCTGAAGCATAACTTTTACAATAAACAAGTTTGTTTTTTCTTGGGTCTTGCATACAATAAAACCCAACGATAAAGAACATTGTTAAGCATTCAAATTCCAGCAGCTATTTGGAAAAAAAAATGAATATATATCGTACTCCTCATATTGTAACCCACTCCATTAAAGTTACCGAAATGGTCTGCCCGGAATGCGAGAGAATTATTGACGAGGCACTGACCATGTTGGAAGGCGTGGTGCACGTAACGTCAAACTGGAGAAGAAACACGGCCAGAGTGAATTATGACCTGAATCTGACCAGATTCCAAGATTTGGAAGAGTTGTTCAATGATATCGGCTATGCACCTGACGACCGTTTTTTCCACAGTTTGAAACGAGGCTGGATCCGGTTTACAGAAAAAAGTGAGATTGACAACATGAAACATGTGGCCCACTGCTGCAGCAAGCCACCAGTCAATGCTTAACAAGGTCAACAAAACCATACATCCAGAGTGCAAATATCTGGAAAAACATAACAACACTTGAGGAGACAATCGATGAAAACCATCAAGATTTTAATTGATAACCCTGTCACAAATAGCGTGCTGATTTTTCTCGGCCTGCTGACAATGTTCGTGGCGAACAGACTAATGCATGTTGGGCAACGTTGATAAGCCGTGGAAATCAGCAGTCGCCAAATTCTAGCCATTATTGGTTGGACGCTTAGCCGCCCTGTCAGCATTTTCCAGTACATAGCTGTAAATGCAAAAAAAGGTGAATAGGAATGCACATTTCAATATTTGAATCTACCATCCATGTGACAATGCCCATCAAAGGGCTGAAGTGCAAATCCTGCAAAAATAAGCTTGAAAAAGCGTTGAGGGTGATCCCAATGGTGACAAAGGCTGTAGTTGACCTTACCGCATCAACTGTAACGGTGATGGGAAATGCTTCTCCCGAAGAGATTGCCTGCGTAATTCAATGTGCCGGATTTCGGGCTCCTATCATTCTATCCAGACCATAGTTATCACAGCGGCAAACCATGATCACCGCAAAATATATTAACTGTAATTGACTTGAACACGGAGACAAAAATGGCCTCAAACAAAAAGCAGGAAAACAGCGACGCTCAATCCAACAACATGCACAAACATATGTGGATCATGGCAGCCTGTTGTGGTCTGCCGTTGATCGGGTTTCTTGCCATCGGTGCATTGGGGGCAAGCGCAACCTCCTTCGAGCCACTTTTTTCACTCATCTGTTTGGTGGGAATGGGCTACATGATGTTCTCCATGTTTCGTGACCAGCGTCATGGCAAGGGAGGCTCTTGCCATGACAAAAAGCAGGGTGACCAACCGCATTACCCTAAAAAACAATCTGATAAAAATGGGGAAACAGTTTTGGTGGGCGAGGTCATCCCTGCACACCCGCCTCAAGGTCGCCAGTTGACTCCTCCCCTTTGAAGCTGGCCGACCGGGTTTGCCCCTACGGCATTATTAAACACATTAAATGGCAAAACATCTTTGATTAATTTCCTGTTCACCAGGAGGTTTATGACTCTGGATTGCCAAGCTTATAATACTATAATGAAATTTTGAGAAAACAACAATGAGCAGATCTATGCGGCGACACGCAAACAAATTGGCGAATAAACTTAAAAAAAAACAGCATATAGATTCATCATCACTATCCGCAATTCCGAGTTACAATGATATACATAAGCTTCCCAATTCCTTTCGGATTGGACTGTCATGTCATCAGAGTGGTCAGTTAGACCAAGCACTTGTCTGGTATAAACGGGCCGTTTTAGAGCAACCTGATAATTCTGATGCCTATGCCAATATCGCTATAATTTTCAGAAAACAAGGTGATCTAGTTGGAGCTATTACCAACTTCAAAAATGCACTAGCAATCAATCCGTCTAGTGCAGAACTACTGAATAGTTTAGGCATGACGCTTATTGATATTGGTGAACACAAAGAAGCAGCAATATGTTTCAAGA
>JADFZS010000124.1 GCA_015232405.1 Magnetococcales bacterium
ATGCGGGATAGCAACCTTGGCAAAACAAACCTCATTGCCAACCAACACCCCAATCTTCTGGAGCGGGTTTTTGCTGGTGAAACACTGTATATTCCCCCTTCAATTTCCGATGTGCCCATTATAGATGGTGATGGCAAAATGGATAAACAGACTACAACAATGTTTATCGCAACACCAATTCGTAATGATAATAACGAGATAATAGCAGCTCTTACCTTACGTTTTTCTCCAAAAGCCCAGTTAAACCGTATTACTAGAAGCGGGCGATTGATGACAACGGGGGAGACCTATGCGGTTGATGGAGAGGGACATTTTGTAACTGAGTCTCGTTTTGAAGAACAGTTGAAAAGACTTTTTGCCAGTAAGAGCTTTGGTTTTAGAACCGCTGATCCCGGTGGTGATTTAACAAAGGGTTATAAACCCAATAAAGAGCAGGCTAAGTGGCCTCTCACCTTAATGGCAGCAGAAGTAACCGCAAGAAAAAATGGCATCAACATAGAGGGCTACCGGGATTATCGTGGTGTTATCGTTTATGGAGTTTGGAGATGGTCCGAAAGGCTTGGTCTGGGGTTGGCGACAGAGGTTGACAGTGAGGTGGCACTCTCCAGTTATTACATTATTCGCAATCTGGTACTAAGTGCCATCGGCTTGACTGTTATACTCTCGCTATTTTCCACAAGTTTGGGTATCTGGTTGGGAGATAAAACCAAAGCCTATTTAACACTATTGGTGGATGAACGTACCAAAGAACTGCGAAAGTTGGTGCAGTCGGTGGAGCAAAGCCCCCTTTGTGTTGTGATTACCGATAAAAATGGGGTGATAGAGTATGTTAACCCCACCTTTACCAAAATAACCGGTTATAGCAGCCAGGAGGCCATGGGCCAAAACCCCAGTATTTTACAGAGTGGAGAGACCGCAAAAGAGCAATACTCTGATATGTGGCAGAGCATATTACACGGTGGAGTGTGGCAGAGTGAAATACTAAACCGTCGTAAAGATGGTAGCACCTATTGGGGGTCGATCTCCATTGCTCCGGTTAGCAATGAAGATGGTGAGGTAACCCATTTTGTTGCCATGACTGCTGATGTAACCCAGGCCAAACATGCTGAGGAAGATTTAAAAGCAAGCATGGAACGTTTCCAGGTGCTTTTTGAAGCCGCTGTTGACCCCAACCTGATTTTTGAAGATGGGCGGTTTGTTGCCTGTAACAAGGCCGCTGTCAGACTTTTGGGATTTGACAGCAAAGAGGAGCTGTTGCTCTGTAGCCCTATTGATATATCACCGGAGTTGCAACCCGACGGCAGCAACTCTGCTGTACGGGCCAAAGAGCTGATTGCAGATGCCTTTGCCAAAGGTTGGCGACGCTTTGATTGGACCCATCGCAAAAAAAATGGTGAGGAGCTGCCTGTTGAGGTAAACCTGAACACCATTCAATTAGATGGAAGGCCCGCTCTTATGGTGGTACTCCATGATCTTACCGAGCGGGTAAAAGCCGAGCAGTCCAAAAGAGATAGCGAGGAGAAGATAAGACGTTCCCAAGAGAAGCTGAACGCTCTTTTTGAGGCTCTACCAATCGGTGTGGTCATGTTTAGTCAAGAGGGTGAAATTCTTGAGGCAAACGCCATTACCGAGGATGTTTTGGGGGTTAGCAAAGATGAGCATAAAATGCGCGGTTTACAAGAGGGTAACTGGCAGATCATTCGCCCTGATGGCAGCCAGATGCCGGTAGACGAATATCCGGCTTCACGGGTTATTGCCGGAGAGGGGATTTTGTTAAACATTGAGATGGGTGTCTATCGGCCTCAGGGTGATCTGGTTTGGATAAGTGTAAGTGCTGCCCCCCTATCCAAAGAGGCAGGAGGTGGTGCAGCCATAGCTTTTGAAAATATCACCGGGCGTAAAGCCATGGAGGAGGAGATAAAACGCAATAACTTTTTGAGTGATATCGCCCTTGAACTTACCAACAGTGGTTATTGGCATGTTGATTATCGGGAGCCTGACTACTATTACCAGTCTGAGAGGGCTGCCAAAATGTTGGGAGAGGAAGCAAAAAAGGATGGTCGTTATCATCTGCAAGATGAGTGGTTTTCGCGTTTGGTAGAGGCCGATGTTGCAGCATCTGAAGTTACAGCAGAGCACTATCAAGGGGCCATTGATGGAAAATATAAAAATTATGACTCCATCTACCCCTATAAACGGCCTGAAGATGGCAAGATAATCTGGCTCCATGCCGCAGGAAAAATTGTCCGTGATGCTGATAACAATATTCAATACATGTATGGTGTGTATCAGGATATTACGGAACAAAAAGCTGCCGAGAAGCAGATAAAAGAGAGTGAAGAACGTTTTCGGGAGGGTGAGAGACGACTGCAAGAGATGTTGGCTTCTGCTCCCATTGCTGTGGGTATTGTCAACGCCCAACGCAAATTGGTTTTTGGCAACCAACGTATAAGTGAAATTTCTTCACTAAAAGTTGGCGATCCTGTGGACCCTATTTATGCAAATACCGAGCAACGTGATAGTGCACTGGCGATAATGCAACGTGATGGTGTGGCAAGGGATGTTGAGATGGTTATCAACGGCCCCGATGGTGAAATAAGAGAGGTGCTGGCAACCTTTATGCACACCGTCTATCAGGGGGAGTCGGCAAACCTTGGCTGGATGTATGATATCAGTCTGCAAAAGGCAGCCGAAAAAGAGCTCGCCAAAGCCCGTACCATCGCTGAGGAGGCCAACCGGGCCAAGTCAGACTTTTTGGCTAACATGAGCCATGAGATTCGCACACCCATGAACGCCATAATCGGTATGTCATATCTTGCCCTGCAAACTGAACTTAGCAACAAACAGCGTAACTATATAGAGAAGGTCAACCGTTCCGCTGAGTCTTTGTTGGGGATCATCAACGATATCTTGGATTTCTCCAAAATTGAGGCAGGCAAGCTTGATATGGAGATGATAGATTTTCATTTGGAGGATGTGCTTGATAATCTCTCCAACCTGGTGGGTCTAAAAGCAGAGGATAAGGGGGTGGAGCTGCTTTTTGCTACTGAACCAGGTATCCCCACCGCCTTGATTGGCGACCCTTTAAGGCTCGGTCAAATATTGGTTAACCTGGGCAACAATGCGGTCAAGTTTACCGACCAAGGTGAGATTGTTCTCTCAACAAAGGTAAAAGATAGCAGTGATGGTTCGGCTCTGTTTCATTTTAGTGTGCGTGACACCGGCATTGGTATGACCGAGGAGCAGTGTGGCAAGCTGTTTCAATCATTCAGTCAGGCAGATAGCTCCACATCACGAAAATATGGTGGTACTGGGCTGGGGTTGACCATCTCTAAACGATTAACCCAGTTGATGGAGGGTGACATATGGGTTGAGAGTGAACCGGGTAGGGGAAGTACATTCCAGTTCACCGCCCGTTTGGGTGTTCAGAGCAACCCCAAACCAAGAATGTTGGTAAATAGAGAGGAGCTGACAGGCTTGCGGGTGCTGGTGGTGGATGATAACGCTGCTGCCCGTGAAATACTATCCACCATGGCGGTGAGCTTTGGTATGGAGGTGGTGGTGGAAAACGATGGTCAATCGGCCCTAAATGAGATAGCCGAAGCCAGCGCAAAGGAGATCCCTTATGATATTGTGCTGATGGATTGGAAAATGCCCGGAATGGACGGTGTTACCTGTATGCAGCAGTTGCAATCAGAGACCCATAAAGCACCGCCAGCGGTTATCATGGTTACAGCCTATGGACGTGATGAAGCAATGCAGGTGGCAGCTAATAGAGGGGTTGTTATTGAGTCTATACTGGCAAAACCTGTCACCACATCGTCACTGTTGGATGCCATAAGCGAGGTGTTGGGGCTGGGCATGGTCAGGGTAGATGGTGCTTTGCGTCACTCCCAAGAAAATATGGTTGCCATGAAAGCTCTCATGGGAGCCCATGTATTGCTTGTGGAGGATAACGAAATAAATCAGGAGCTGGCCTTGGAATTGTTGGCAAATGGGGGCATTACCGCCAAAACGGCAGAAAACGGGCAGATAGCTTTGGATATCCTCAACTCAGGTGAGGTTTTTGATGGGGTGTTGATGGATGTACAGATGCCCATAATGGATGGCTACACTGCTGCAAGTAAAATAAGGCAACAAAAGCAGTTTGCCGATCTTCCTGTTATTGCCATGACCGCCAATGTGATGTCCAGTGATTTGGAGAAGGCCCAAGAGGCAGGAATGAATGATCATATTGGCAAACCAATCAATGTGTATGAGATGTACAACACCATGGCTAAGTGGATTACACCTGCCAATCCTATTGATACACTTGCCGATAACGCCGATGATTTACAAACACAAGATGATGTAATACCGCCTCTACCCGGTATAGATGTAGAGGTTGGTCTGGAACGTATAGGTGGCAACAGTAGCTCCTATCGTAAATTGCTGACAAAATTTAGCAGCAACCAAGATGGTGTGACTGATCAAGTTGCAAAAGCCCTGGAAGATAACAACCATGAGTTGGCAGAGCGTTTGGCCCACACCTTGAAGGGTGTAGCTGGCAACATAGGAGCCAAGGAGCTTCAAGAGGTCGCTGCAACTCTAGAGAAGGCAATTAACGATGGTGATATGGGTTTGGTTCATAGTATATTACCCAAGGTGACTGAAAACCTGGATTTGGTAAGAGGGTCCATTGCCACCTTACAAGCAGATAAAACCAACTCAACCCAAGGGGGGCAAGAGTTGGATATGGCAGCAATAAAACTAGACCTTGAGCATCTTAGAGAACTACTGGAAGATGATGATGCCGAGGCCACAGAGGTGGTGGAAAAACTTAGTGGGAAGTTGGCAAACAGCCCCCTTGCCACAAGTTTGAGAAAGATAGAAAAAGCTGTTGGTGGTTATGATTTTGATGGGGCACTTGAGCATCTTGAAACGGTGTCCGACAGTTTGCAATCTGAGCAGGATGATTGATTATGAACGGTGAAATTGAAAAAAAGACCATATTGCTTGTGGATGATGCCCCTGAAAATATCGATCTTTTAAGCGGCATACTCAAGGCTGATTATAGGTTGAAGGTGGCACTTAATGGTGAAAAGGCTTTGAAGGTAGCTGCAAAAAGCTCTCCTGATTTGATTTTATTGGATGTTTTAATGCCGGGTATGGATGGTTATGAGGTTTGTAAAAATTTAAAACAGAATCATACGACGGCAAATATTCCAATAATATTTGTCACAGGCAGAGATAGCGATGGGGGCAGCTCTGCGGAGTTTGGCGCGGTTGGAACCATCAAAAAACCTGTTGATCCAGAGGCGTTGAAAGCTCTAATTGTGAGCTGTATTTAGCTGTTAAGCAAAAAAAATGCTGGAGCCTTTTATCCATGAAATTAATAAAAAACTGGTTGGTAGTTGCTCATCATGGATAGCTCACAAATTTTTATCACCGATATTCCAGCTATAGGCCAGCTTTATGTAGGCAGCTACAATATGGGCCTTGTGGCTCTCTCTATTGTCATTGCCGTTGTTGTCTCCTACACCGCGTTGGTGGTTGTGCAGTTAGCCAGACGGGTGGACAACGCCAAAAGAGGCCATTTTTTGCTGACATTGGGTGGTGCTACCCTGGGTCTTGGGGTCTGGTCCATGCATTTTATCGGCATGTTGGGGTTTGCCATACCTTGTGGTATTACCTACAACCCCTATACCACCGCTCTCTCCATGTTGCCGGGTGTTCTTGCCGGTATCTTCTCCCTCCATTTAATAAGTAAAAATAGCGACAGCTGGTCTTCTCTGCTTATTGGTGGTGTGCTGTTTGGTGGTGGCATTGGTGTGATGCACTATTGGGGCATGGCGGCCATGCAGATGGAGGCTTTTTTACGCTACGATTTAAAGCTGTTTCTGCTCTCCATAGTTGTTGCTGTGGTATTGGCAGTGATCTCCTTATGGGTTCGCTTTGGTATTGTAAAATTACTACCAGCAATTGAAAACTATGCCATTTTTATCTCATCCCTGGTAATGGGTTCTGCTGTCTCTGGTATGCACTATACCGCCATGGAAGCGGCCTATTTTTTAAAGGGGGATGTTAGCAATATTCCCGCTTCTGGTTTTGATCCTACAAATCTGGCTATTGCAATTACCGGTGTTACAGGTCTGATAGTTGGGGTGGTTTTGCTGGTAGTCTACAGCCAATTCACCCGACAGATAGCAGGCATCAACGAAAAGCTGCAAAATGCCAACAACATTTTAAAATTTCAAAAAATCGCCCTGGATCACCATGCAATTGTAAGCATTGCTGATGTCGAGGGAAACATCACCTATGTGAACGATAAATTTGTCGATTCCATCGGTTATAGCAGGGATGAGCTGTTGGGAAAAAACCATCGGGTGATTAAATCCCAGGAACACTCTGAAAAATTTTACAACAATTTATGGCAGACCATCACCCAAGGGGAGATTTGGCAGGGGGAGATTAAAAACCGTGCTAAAAATGGCAAGGAGATGTGGATGCACTCCACCATTGTCCCTTTTATAGATGAGCAGACAAAAAGACCCTATCAATATATCTCCATAAGTACAGATGTCACAGGTATCAAGGAGGTGGAGGACGCTCTGGCTCGTATGTCCAAGGTTTTTCAAGACGCCTCCGATCCTATGATCATTGAGGATCTAAACGGCAAAATTACCGATATGAACCGCGAAGCCCAACGGGCCTATGGTTGGACAAAAGAGGAACTTATTGGGCAATCCATAAAAACATTTGTACCTGAAAATCGCTATGAACAGGTGGCTAAACTGCAATCTTTGTGTTTGTCAGGTAAAGAGGTGAGGGGGGTTGAGGCTGCTTTTTTAACAAAGGGCGGTAAGCAGATTGATGTATTGCTGACCTTATCACTGTTGCGTAGTGATTCTGGTGAACCCATGGGTATTGCAACCTATGCTGTTGATTTTAGCGCAAGAAAACAGGCAGAGGATGCCCTCCAAGAGAAATATCAGGATCTGGCGAGATTTCGTAAACTGGCCATCGGTCGTGAGTTGCAGATGATAGAGCTGAAAAAAGAGGTCAACCACCATCTTCAACAACAGGGGCTGCAAGATAGATATAAAATTGTGGCTGGCAAAAAAAGTGATAGCACAACTACATAAAAAGCTTATGTAATGTCGGCAGAGTGAAACGGCTATGAGAACAATTTTACAAAACAAAGAGATTGATTTAATGGGGTTGCTATCCCCTGTTGTTCTGGTGGCCTGTTTGGGGATTATCCGCTGGCAAAACGGGGTGCTGCTTTTTCACACACTGGCAGAGCTTTTTTCCATTGTGGTGGCAATATTGATGCTGGTGATCGCCCTGCACACCCGCAGTTTTATCAAAAATGATTTTTTGGTCTATCTGGGTATCGGCTATTTTTGGATTGCAATACTGGATACATTTCACACCTTTACTGTTAAGGGTATGCCATTTTTTGCCATTACTGATGCTGAGATAACCCTGCACCTATGGATCTATGCCCGTTTTTTCCAAGCCTTATTGATAATAACAGCTCTACTGTTTTTAAAAAGAAGGCTCAATGTAAAAATGATGCTCTATGGTGGTGGGGTTTTAACCGCCGTTACGGTCTGGGCATCTTTTGGACTTACCCAACCTGTGATGATTGATGCTGGGGGGTTGACAGATTTTAAAATCGGCGTTGAGTACACAATAATCGTGATACTCACCATCGCTATATTTCTCTATATAAAACAAAGAGAGTGGCTGGCCCCCAAAGTATTGTTGTATATGATAATCTCCATGTTGCTTACCATCGGTGCAGAGCTGTGTTTTACCCTCTATACCAACTTTCATGGTATGCCATTTGTCATCGGTCATCTGTTTAAATTTCTCTCATTTTGGATGATCTATCAGGCCATTGTAAAAAACCTGCTTACAGATCCATTTAGTATTCTGGCAAAAAAATCTGAGGAGAACCAAGAGCGGTTTGAGCTTGCTGTGGCAGGATCAGGTGATGGTTTGTGGGAGTATGACAGTAGAGACAAGACAAATTGGTACTCACCCCGTTTTAGTGCAATGTTGGGTTATGATGATGGTGAGTTGGTAAACACAAAAGGTGGGTGGGAGTCTCTGTTGCATCCTGATGATCGATTAAATGTTGTATCGGCTTTTAAATATCATCTGGCAAAAGATGTGGTTTACGATATTGAATATCGTATGCAGACAAAAGAGGGGGAGTATCGTTGGCTGCAATCACGGGCAAAATCGTTACGTGATTCAGAAGGTAAGGCGTTACGAACCAGTGGCTCCATAAGTGATATAACCCAGCGTAAATTGGCAGAGGCAGAGGTAGTCGCAAGGGAGGAACATTTCAGAAATATGGTAGAAACCATCCCAGCTACAGTTTATGAAAGCCTGTTTGATGATGGATGGACCATGATATTTATCAGTGATGAAGTTGAAGATTTAAGCGGTTATCCTGCATCTGACTTTATCAATAACAGTGTCAGAACTTTTGCCAGTTTGATCCACCCTGATGATATCTCGATTGTTAAAGATATCATCGGCAATGCTGTGGCAAAGCAGACAAGCTATACCCTGGACTATCGCCTTTATGATTTAAACGGTGATATTCGCTTTGTTTATGAGCAGGGCATAGTAAAGGTTAACGATGGGCAAGAGCCTGTGAAATTGGTTGGGGCAATATTGGATGTCACAAAGCAGAAACAGCTAGAAGAGAGCATGCGCAACCAACTTGCCGAACTGGATGATGCCCAGTTGGCTATGCTCAACATGATGGAGGATCTTGATGAAGAGAAGTTTAAAGCCCAGGAGGCCTCCATAGCCAAATCTGACTTTTTAGCCAATATGTCCCATGAAATTAGAACCCCCATGAACGCAATTATCGGCATGTCATATCTGGCACTGCAGACCGGGTTGGATAACAAACAGCGTAACTATATCGGCAAGGTAAACCGCTCTGCTGAAGCTTTGTTGGGTATAATAAACGATATTCTGGACTTCTCCAAAATCGAGGCTGGCAAGCTGGATATGGAGAGTGTGGATTTCCACCTGGAAGATGTCCTTGATAATCTCTCCAATCTGGTGGGATTAAAGGCGGAAGAGAAGGGGCTTGAGTTTCTTTTTGATATTCCACCTGACATACCCACGGCCCTTATAGGAGATCCCCTTCGTTTGGGGCAGATATTGGTCAACCTTGGCAATAATGCGGTTAAATTCACCGAAAGTGGCGAAATAATTATTGCCATCAGGAGACAAGAGGAGGGTGATGGTTTTGTTAAATTGAGTTTTTGCGTCCAGGATACCGGTATCGGTATGAATGCAGAGCAGCAGGCCAAACTGTTTCAATCCTTTTCTCAAGCTGATAGCTCCACTTCCAGGAAATATGGTGGTACTGGCCTTGGTCTAACCATATCAAAACGGTTAACTGAGATGATGGGTGGTGAGATATGGCTGGAGAGCAGACCGGGCAAGGGTAGCAAATTTAATTTTACAGCCCGCATGGCTGTTCCTGATAATCCCAAACCCCGATTGATAGTGAAAAAAGAGGAGTTGACCGGGTTACGGGTGTTGGTGGTTGATGACAACATATCTGCCAGTGAAATTCTTGCTACCATGGCATTGGGCTTTGGCATGGAGGTGGTGGTTGTCAACGATGGTCTTGATGCCTTAAGGGAGATTGATGATGGTGTGCAAAAAGGTATCCCCTTTGATGTAGTTCTCATGGATTGGCAGATGCCCGTTATGGATGGGGTGGCCTGTATACAGAAGTTACAAGAGCAGTTTTCCGCCTCCCCACCAGCAGTAATAATGGTAACAGCCTTTAGCCGTGAGGAGGCCATGAAGGCAGCTAGCCGGAGTGGTGTTGAGATAAAATCCATCTTGGCAAAGCCGGTTACACCTTCCACACTTCTTGATGCCATCGGCGAGGTGTTGGGGCGCGGTATTGTCCGGGGTACAAAGGCAGATAAGGATATAAAGCATAATGTCGCAGCCATTAAAACCCTGGGTGGATCTCACATACTGCTGGTAGAGGATAATGAGATCAACCAGGAGTTGGCATTGGAGCTGTTGGCAAACGGGGGAATTACCGCAAAAGTTGCTGATAATGGTCAAATTGCCCTGGATATATTGCACTCTGGTGAAAAATTTGATGGTGTGTTGATGGATGTGCAGATGCCAGTTATGAATGGCTACACCGCCTGTCGGCAGATACGCCAAGAGGATAAATTCAACGATTTACCAATAATCGCCATGACTGCCAATGTGATGTCTGGTGATCTGGAAAAGGCCCAAGATGCCGGAATGAATGATCATATCGGCAAGCCGATAAATGTCTATGAGATGTTCAACACCATGGCTAAATGGATCACCCCTGCCAACCCGGTTGCCATGGATATGTCGGCAGTTTCAAATAAACCCGAAGCAGAAGATGAGATACCACCTTTAAAGGGTATCGATGTTGATTCTGGTCTGGCCCGTATTGGTGGCAGTGTAAAATCCTATCGCAAGTTACTTAATAAATTTTGTCAAAATCAGGATGGGGTAATAGTGCAGATAGAGTCAGCAATAAAAAATGGTGATCATGAGCTTTCTGAACGGCTGGCACATACCCTAAAGGGTGTCTCTGGCAATATTGGTGCAAACCAGCTTCAGACATCTGCGGCCTCTCTAGAAAAGGTTACACAGAGCCGTGATGATGAGCAGGCACTGACCCTATTGACTGCTGTTGCTGAAGATCTTGCCGAGGTGACATCGGCAATCAAGGGGCTTGAAGATAGTAAAAGTTCTGCTGATGAAAACCCCATAACCATCGATATAGCAGCATTAAAACCAGAGATTGAACGTTTGCGAGAGTTTTTAGAAGATGATGATGTGGATGCCACAGAGGTTGTGGAGGTTATTGGTGAAAAACTGTCTGGCAGCAGCTATGAGGCCACACTACGAAAAATTGAAAAGGCCATAGATGGCTATGATTTTGATGAAGCTTTGGATTGCTTGAAATTGTTAGACCAAGAGTTGGCTGGTAATCTATAAACTTAGATTCGGCAGTTGTGGGTACGCACCGGACATAACCTCTTGATTCATCAGTCATAATAGAAAAAAATCTCATCAGCCATTGGGTGGCTTCGATTTTTTGAATTACGGCAGCTAAACCAGTATGTTGCGCCATTCACATACGTACAACTGCCGAATCTATGTTAAATTCGTTTATTATTATGTAGGATTTATTGACTGTGGTGCTGTTATATGGTCAATTATTATCTTCTATGTTTTAACGGTGTACATAAACAGTCGCTACCTAGCTAATTGCTTTTAATTTTACCTATTACAAGGTGTTTTAAATGGTTCAGCCAGAAAAAAAACTCATCCTGTTGGTTGATGATGCCCCGGAAAATCTTGATGTGTTAAGTGGGATTCTGCGTGAAGAGTTTAAAATCAAAGTGGCCTTAAACGGTGAAAGAGCCTTGAAAATCGCCCGGTCTGCCCAACGACCAGACCTTATCCTGCTCGATGTCATGATGCCCGACATGGATGGCTTTGATGTTTGCAGAACCTTAAAGGCCGACGATAACACAAGAGAAATACCGATAATTTTTGTAACGGCAAAAACCGGAACTGGTGACGAAAAAGAGGGGTTTGCCATTGGTGCTGCCGATTATATTGCCAAACCCATAAACCCGGAGATCGTCAAGGTACGGGTTAAGACTCAACTTGATCTAGCAGATGCCCAACAAGAGGCCAAAAGATTGCTGGAAGAAAATCTTGAGATGTTGGACCAGACCCTTGTTGGGTCCATGTATGTTGTCTCCAACCTGCTTTCCTGGGCCAACCCTGCGGCATATTTTCGCGCTTCTCGTCTCAGGGCATTTATGGAGGGGATGGTTGCAGAGCTTGAGATTGTTAAAGATAGATGGCAGTTACATCTGGCAGCTACCATGTCGCAAATTGGACTTGTGGCCCTGTCGGCAGAAGAGATGAACAGATACTCCACAGGTCAGGGAGTATCGATAAAATTTTTAAATCTGTTTAAAAACCAAGCAGAGATCGGTGGTCGAGCATTGGCACAAGTTCCCAGGTTGGAGACCGTTTCTGCAATAATTGAAAACCAGCTAACACCTCTACCAAAAAAGGGTGAGTACCCAGAAACAGTTACCGAAAGAGACACATATACCATCGGTCTGCAACTTTTGCGTTTAATTATAGATTTTGACCATAAACTACTGGGTGATAAATCCTCTGTTGCCCTGGATAAGCTGGAAAAAGATACACAACACGACCCCATACTGGTTGCAGCATTAAAAAGTGTTGTTGGTAAGATGGAGTGGATTTCGTGTGCTCTATCCCAGAAAAAACTAACCCCAGGAATGTTACTGGATGAAGATATTATCTTTCCTGACGAGAAAGGGGAGATGGCAAGAGAGACTCTGCTGGGTCAGCCGGATCTAGATAAAATATCAGCCATGTTTAATGATAACTATCGGCTATATAGGGTAAAGGTTCCCTTCAAGGTTGATAAAGATGGCAACCTACCATCGGTAAAAGCCATGCAGGAGATGGTTATAGAACCAGAAGGCTCTTCTGCAAATCAAGAGAGTGAAGAGGAGAGCAAGGGGCAGGTTGATTTAGCTGTTGTAGAGCCAATCATGGTGGAGCTTGTGGCCCTTTTGCAAGATGATGACCCTGAATCAAAAAATCTGGCTTCAAGGCTGTTTTCCGAAGTTTCTGGAACTGATATGGAGGATATGGTCAATCAAATGCAACAGATGGTCAGTCAATATGAGTTTCCTGAGGCATTGGAGTTGGCGGAAAAAATGGCTGAAACCATGGATATCAAACTGGGTTAGAAAGGTTTGTTATAACCTTCCATTGCCAAAAGCTGTTTTTTTAAATAGCTAAAAAACTACAGAGCTGATAGATAAAACCCCATCCATATTATAAACATGATCATAACCGCTCTACCTGTCATGTGGTTTACAACTTTACGTTGTGCTCTTAGTGGTTTGTCGTCATATTTAATCAAGATACGCATGTCTGCTCCCAGCTAAAAAAATTACCATGTTACAGCCTCTTTACTTACACTAATTGCTGCAATCATGCCAACAGACATAACATCTCAATAATATAATGTTAATGAGAGTTTTTCCCTCTGTTTTCCTGCTGAAAGAACCATATTAACCACTTAATGAAAGCAAATTTTGCCTGTTGGTGAAAAATGTTCCTTGGGCTATATGGGATTATCTTTTATTCCATGTATGATCTATTGTTTGAGTAATGGATCTTGACAGGATTATCTAAAGGTTTATGTTGTTAAACCTAGAAACGGCGGTTGGCGGTGCGTGCATGGTGTAAGATATTGGTTTATCTGGTGTGTCAGGGGAAATCGCAGTCACCTTATTGGTGATAAGACTTTCCCCTGATATACCAGGTGAATCAATAGCTTGCATCAGGTGCGTGCCGACAACTGCCGTTTCTAGGTTAAAAGAGTGTATGGATAAAATAACTTGTAAAAGGGGTAACAGATGAACAATATTCGACTTTCCAAGACCGCGGCATTTTCTGGGGACTTTGATACAGCTGTGCAGAAGGTGAGTGCGGCCCTTGCTGAGCAGGGGTTTGGAATTTTAACCCAAATTGATGTCCAGGGGACGTTGAAAAAGAAAATTGACGTTGACTATCCCCGTATGCTGATTTTAGGTGCTTGCAACCCTAAACTGGCCCATCGTGCACTGCTGGCTGATTCGGATGTCTCAGTTTTGATGCCCTGTAATGTTGTTGTGCGAGAGACTACAAATGGTGATGTGGAGATTGTCGCTATGGACCCAATGCTATTGACCGATTTAATCTCCCACCCGGAAATTACAGCCGTAGCCCAAGATGCAGCCCAACGTATAGATACCGCCATACAGAATACCACTGCTTAGTTAAACCTAGAAACAGCAGTTGTCAGCACGCACCTGACGCAACCTATTGATTCATCTGGCATAACAGAGCAAAGTC
>JADFZS010000125.1 GCA_015232405.1 Magnetococcales bacterium
CAGTTGTAGGAAGTTTTGGGTGATCTTGTTATAGATGGTAACAGTGTGATAAAAGCAAAAAAATGAGGTAGATTTTTGGTTTAAATAGGCGTAGTAAAACAGAGCTTAAGCTACAGTCTTTAACTGCAAGTTAAAATGTAATTTACAAAAAATCCCCTCTTGTTTAAAAGAGGGGGTTTTTTTTGTTATTAACCTGTAAGGTTACTTAAAACATACCATGTAAAAGTAACAAAGATTGGCAAAGTTGTAACCACAACTACACCAACAACTCCGGTAAGAAAAATATTGTAGTTTTTGTGTTTTGGTAAAGACATTCTATCCCCCTGTTTAATGTTGCACCCCCAATAAAAAATCCAATAATCTCCTTATAGATCAACAACATTATGCAATGCAATAAAAATTTTATTGATTTAGCGATAACTATATATTATTGCTCTTTGCTTAATAGGATAAACAAAATTGATATTATGTGCTTGAGATGCTAACATATTATCTTCATAAATTATGTGAAAACAACATGTTAAACAAGTGATGTGGTTCTTGAATCTGTGGGGTGTTATTAGATAGACGATATAAAAAAACTGCTTTTTTGAGCAA
Source organism: Magnetococcales bacterium (assembly GCA_015232405.1). GTDB lineage: Bacteria > Pseudomonadota > Magnetococcia > Magnetococcales > JADFYX01. Next base: position 598 of record JADFZS010000125.1, read on the forward strand.
TAAAAGTTGGTAATTTTTTTTTAAAAAAAATTACCAACAATATCTAAAAACCTGAAAATGAGTTGTTTTTTTAAAAGAAACTTATATTCTACTGTATAATAGGCGCACTGTAAAATCGCTAATATTTATATTTTGTCTGTTAGACCATCGTATTTAGAATGTCTAATTGATGCTATGACAGTCTATCATTTTCTAAAACACTTAAGCGATAGAGCAACATGTCTACCAATTGCTGATTAATCTTTAGCTGTAATGAACAACTCATTTTTTCCATGGCTTTTTTATCTATTTTGCAAACTGTGGCATTTCCACTTGCAACCACGTTGGCTGTTCTTGGCTGTTGGGATAAAAAAGAGGCTTCACCAAAAACATCTCCCTCCTCTATAAAAGAGATAGCACGGGTTGGATCATGTTTTTTTGTTACCCAAACAGTCCCTTTTACCAAAACATATAGTGAAGAGTCAGAATTATCACCCTCTCGTAGAATATATTCCCCATCGGAGAAGTGCTCAAAAACAAAACTGTCATTTTTGGCAAAAATATTTTTTTCTTCCTCGGTGAAACCTGAGAAAAATTTGCTCATATTAATCAAACTTAACATATCCATTGGCCTACCCCATCACATAAATTTAACTAACACGGACGGATACTAACATATTTGAATATTGTTTACATAACAGAAGTTGAAATCATATTATTTTTTATAAAAGAGCCTACTCCTCTCTATTCTACAATCCTAAACTAGGCAAAAACCATTTTTAGGAGTTATAGGTTAGTCATAACAAAAAGTCTTAGGATATCTTTTTATAAAATACGTTGTTGATTTTATTAAGGTATTTCAAAATCGTATTTATTTTTAAAAACAGCCATATTATTGTTAATATTGAGTCTTTTTTATTGCAGTTTTATTGCGACTTAAATTAATATATGGGGTATCAGATTAAAAAAGTGTAAGGGGTGCTAATTAACTTATGCTATTTGCAAGTTGGGATGCCTATGTTGGCTGGCTATAACTGTTTAAAATTTAAATGTTTTTTGTTCGTTATTTCATTGTTATAATTTAACATCAATACAAATTGAGCTAAACAAAAGGGGTTTGTATGTCTTTAGAAGTTGAAAAAACAGAAAATGAAATAATTATAAGGCCGATTGGAGAGTTTAACCACACTATCCAGGAGGAGTTTCAAGCGGCATATGAAAATGAAAGCCCAGATTTGAAATATGTATTGGATATGAATAAAGTTACATGGATAGACAGTGCAGCCCTTGGGATGATGGTGAAGCTTCAAGCCCATACAGGTAGGCAGTTTGATACACAAATTATCAACTCTTCACCAAAGCTTCGCGCGCTGTTATCTCAAGCACACTTTGGTGACATGTTTTTAATTCTTTAATATTTTTTAAAACAGATCAACAGCCACCTAATAAATGTTTAAAAACAAGTTACTTACCATCAACTGTTTCTTTTACATACCAAAGATCATCTCAAGGCAAGTCACAAAATCATCTAGTGAAGTCATTGAATGTTAAAGATTATTTAAAGATTTTTTGGTTTTTGTGTTTTACTGTTTCTATTAAGAGACAAATCAAATTATAAGTGCTAGCATATAGATGATTTTATCTTTATTAAAACAGCTAAAATGTTGCTGAAAAACTATACTAGGAGTCGTTATCTATGTCTACTGTGATCAGTAATCTCACAAGTCCAGTAATGTTCCCTGGAGGTGATGCTGCGCGAAACATTCCTTCTTCAGCAGTAGGTGATTTGGCTAAAAGCACACAAGCAACTTCCAACACATCAAAAATAGTATCAACAGGAAAAGTGAACCAAATACAAAAGACCAGCCGGGAACCTCGTTTAACTCCGTTGGATGTTGAAGAAAAAGTCTCGCAACACAGTAAAGAGGCTCAAAAATTATCAGGAGAAGAGCTGCCAGGGGGGCTATATCATGTAAGCAAACTGGATGTAACAGTTTAAAAACTTGTTTTAGTAAGCCTAGCAACAAAGAAATTTCATAGAAAATATATAAATTACTTAAAATATACAATTAATGCAGCATATTGCATTATCGCATAAAGATTTAACAAGCTACTTTTCAACAAAATCATTCGTGTTTTCACACTTTTCTACATTTCATTAATAGTTGTTATTTAATCTTAAAATAGAAAAATATCTCTAAGAAAGGAAAATCTCTCCATTTTAAAATATACAAAATGAGGACCTTTCTAAAAAAATGTATGACCGATTTTTCTTGACGTTAATTTGCCGAAAAATTATTGTGTAGAGTGAATAGATAGTCAGGTTAAAATAATCGTCATGATCTCTAGCCATTTAACGGAGCCATTATGTCTTTAGAAGTGGAAAAGTCGGCAGACGAAATTATTATCAAGCCAATAGGTGAGTTTGATTTTAGACTTGATGAAGCTTTTCGCAAAGCCTATCAAAATGAAAAACCTGATATGCGTTATATATTGGATTTAAAGAAAGTAACCTGGCTAGATAGTACCGCACTGGGTATGATGATAAAATTACATGCTCATACAGGTGGAAATATCGACATAAAAATTATAAACTCATCAAGTGCGGTAAAAGAGGTATTTAATATAGTCCATTTTAGTGATATGTTTGAAATTTTATAAACCTATTCGGTTTTATATATTGTTAGTTTCAAGGCAGTTATTCATGTTTTAGCCATGATGCAGTCAAATCAGAAAACTGGATTGGCAAATAGATCCCCCCCCCTACCCCACAAAAAATGTTCTGAAACAACAATTATATGCGACATGTTTACCCCAAGACATACAGCTCATTGTTACTATTTAATTCAAAAGACATATTATCATTTAAGACAAAGTATTGCTTGACCGATAATAGACTATAAATACATGTGATAGCTCTACAATATGGTTGAGAGTTTTTCACTTGTAAAAAAAAATTAGATTATAGTCAAATCTAACTTGCGATAATGATGGTTTCTGAGTTATGATGTTAATGAAAGTTGAAACATCATAGATTGGGGGTATCATCGATGACATATTTAGTGCTATTTCTTTTATCTGCAGTTATTGCAATAGCTTGGTTGGAATACTCCCTCACAAACACAGTTGCTGACAGTAAAGCAACTGCTGGTCATCAATCGTTATTGGCTATTATTGTCGGCTTTTTGGATAAAGCTGTTAACTGATAGTTGCTCTTGAACGTACTAGCAGTAATGACATATACCTTTTAAAAAATCAAGCAAAACCGTTTTGGTTTGATTGTTTTCTTAATCTCTGTGATAATGCCTACTGTCAACTCTTTTTTAGGAGTAAAATGAAATGAGACAGATTAAAATTTCCTTGTACCTAATTGCAGCTGTATTACTTACTGGATCTATAACTGCTTGCAGTTCCCCCTCTCACTATAGCGATGGTATGACACAATATAGGGATAACACAGCAGCCTCACCTTACACCCCACAAGTTTATCGTGAGCCTGTTTTTGTTCCCATACAGTAAGGGTCTACCACCCATTGTCAGATAGTTATACATGTAGTATATTTATATAATATTTAACACTTTCAGGCATGTTGCCCGGATTTGTGCTGGTTGATGTTAAACCTTTATATTGCGAGAATACTATGGAAACTATGGAAACAAAAAAAACTCCTGAAGCTATTTTAGCCCAAAAAATGATTCTGGAAGAGGTATTAGGAAAGATAATTCAGATCATGTTTTTCCTCTGGGCAGCATTCTACCTGACTGATCAATTTCAAAAAGTGTGATAACAAGCTAAACTTTTACGCTATTTATATTTTTTTCTATTAAGTTAACCAACCCTTAGCGGTTGGTTTTTTTTCTTTGATAAATGATAAAACAAGATATTAGAATATATTGTATATATATTCTAATATCTTGTTTTGTATTGCAATTTCACTATTATAATTATGATTTTTGGGGGTATATTCTTTAAATTATGCGGCATTATCTCACTTTATGTTTATTAGCATTTTGTACTCTTTTTTTAGTTTCATGTGTATCACGGCCCAAACCACCTGAAGTGCCTATTGTTATCGCCTCTGCAACTCTTGAAGATCTACAAAAAAGGGCCGTTAAACTGCAGCATAACAGGCAGTTGCGCATTACCGAGGTGTGGAACCGCCTAACACAAGCCAATGCCTCTTTTTGTGGTAGTAGTATCAAAGGTAGTTTGGGAGTTGGATTAGGATATAGCGCTCTATATGACAAACCGTTTCAAAAAAGTTACCAAGAGCAGTTTAACATTGGAGCTACTCCCCAGATAATATATTTACAACCCGGTGGTCCGGCAGATAAGGCTGGACTACAAATAGGTGACAACATCATAGGTGTCGATACATCACTACTTACATCCCAGAAAGATGAAAATGTTGAATTGTGGGTCCAAGATATTCTGCTACCAACTTTAAATAAAAAAAAACAGGTAACACTCACTGTTAAGAAACAAAATGGTATCCGTTCTCAAGTCGTTGTGAAACCGGAGTCTATTTGTAGGCATCCTATTTCACTATATGCAGTAAACACCATTAGTGCTGCGGAGGTGGATAATCTTAGGGTTTACATCACAACAGGCATGTTGCGGTTTTTGGATAATGATGACCAGCTAGCCTGGATTTTAGGCCATGAACTAGCCCATATATCTTTACGCTCCAAAGGATCAACAAAACAGAGTGAACATATGGCCGATTATGTTGGCTCATATTTCACTGCCAGAGCGGGCTATAATCCTAACGAGATAATAGGGTTCTGGCAGAGATGGGCAGCTGAAGATCCACCTACCATTGCCCTTGAAGGATACAAAACCCACCCATCTATTGCTGTACGAATCGCAAAGATTAAAGCAGCCAATAAAGAAATAGCAGACAAACAGTTGCTCAACAAAAAGTTGATACCAAATTTAGATTAAAGCTATCTTACGGCACATCTCTATAGTTAACACTACTCCTATAGAAATGCTTTTAAAAAAAATGCTGTCAGGTAAGTGTTTAGAAAGACGATTTAATCACTCTTTTTCAGCCCACTGCTCTTTTAAATTTAAGATCTCATCTTTAATATCTAAAAAGCAGGTTGCAAGTCTGGGTTCAAAATGGGTCCCGGAATCTTGCTTTATGGTTGCAAAAGCTTTTTCAACAGGCCAAGGACCTTTGTAAGGTCGTTTCATGGTCAGAGCATCAAAAACATCGGCAACAGCTGCTATACGTGCTGATTCTGGTATGGACTCTCCTTTAAGACCAAGCGGATAACCTGTACCGTCCCATTTTTCATGATGACCATAGGCGATATCAGCTGCTGTTTGAAACAGCTGGGTATCACTACTTATACTTAGAATTCTAGCACCAATTGTGGTGTGTTTTTTCATCTCTTCAAACTCTTCGTAGGTTAATTTACGAGGAGCTTTTAAAATAGTGTCAGAGATACCAATTTTGCCAGAATCATGCATAGCTGCTGCCATTTCCAGCCATAAGGCATCTCTCACCGACCAACCAACCGCCCTGGCAAGTGCCCCGGCGTAAGCTGCCATACGCCAGATATGAACCCCGGTATCACTATCGTTATAGTGCCCAGCCTCTCCCAGCATACGAATTGCAGCCCGCTGACTTTTTTGCAGCTCTTTTGTCCGTAGCTCAACCATCATTTCACAGGCCCGTTGTTGATCGGCCATAGCCAAGTGGGTTCGTACCCTGGCCTGTACAATGCTGGGATTAACAGGTTTTGTGATGTAATCAACACCACCAACATCAAACCCCTTTTGTTCATCAACGGTTTCTGACATGGCGGTAACAAAAATGATGGGGATATTGGTGGTCTTAGTGTTGGATTTTAATTTTTTACAAACCTCATATCCGTCCATTTCTGGCATCATGATATCAAGGAGAATTAAAGATGGTTTTTGTTGTTCGGCAATTTTAATTGCCATCTTCCCACTTATGGCAGCTTTGACCTTAAATTCTGGGGTAAGAATACCTTTGATGATATCGAGGTTTTCTGGAGTATCATCTACAGCTAGAACAGTTTTTTTTAGTTCTGTAACATTCATTTTAGAAAACTGCCTCCGCAACACTCCCCCTGAGGCTTTAATATATATTATTTATGCATTTCAACCAAGGTAATATCGTCCATTCTTACGCCACCTTTGCTAAAATCAACAACCTCCTTAATCACATCATCAAATTTACATTCATTATTGTGAGTTTTGATAAGAAGTTGTTCTAATCTATTAACCCCAAACATCTCCTCATTACTATTCATAGGCTCCACCAAGCCATCTGAATAAAGATAAAGTTTTGCATTATCAGGTAGCCTTATCCAGTCACAATCATCTATGGGAATGTTTGTTGAGACACCTAAAGGGGTAAGTGTTGAAGTGAAATGTATAGCTTTTTGTTCGCCTTCAACAACCAATAGTTGGCTGGGAAGAGCTGCATTCCACAGTTTGAATTTATCTCTATTTGGGGAGACCTCAACAAAAGCTGCAGCCAAAAATGTACTGGCTGGCAGCTGTTTGTGAAGAGTATTATTAATCTCCTTTAAAAGCTCTAAACTACCCATACCATCTAATGTACGAAGATAAAAAAAGTTTGCTATAAGCGGGCCACCAACTGCAGCTTGTAGACCATGACCAGTAAAATCTCCAAGCATGATATGCTGTGAACCATCTGGCCGAAAGGCTGAAAAAAGCACATCTCCATTGGTTTTTTCTAGAGGTTCAACAGTATAACGGATGTTACGTTGGTCAAAATGGGGATCGTTATGGAGTTTTTTTACTATGTTTTCCACCAACTCACGTTCAAACTGCATTTTATTGTTCTGTTTTTGTAACTCCCGTTTTGCTTGAACCAATGATATTTGAGATGAGACCCTGGCCTTTAAAACTGGTTGGGATATTGGTTTTGTAACATAATCTACAGCTCCTAGAGAAAATCCACGTAACTCGTCGCTCTCACTATCCATGGCAGTTACAAATATTACTGGAATATCCTTTGTGATTTCACTATCTTTTAATCTTTCACAAACTTCATAACCATCCATTTCTGGCATCATGATATCCAATAGAATTAAATCTGGTGGCTGTTTTTTGGCTATCTTAAGAGCAATCTTACCATTAATGGCAGATTTAACTCGATAATCTGGCACTAAAATACCTTTGATTACATCCAGATTTTCCGGCACATCATCAACAGCTAGAACTGTCAATATCTCTTTTTTGCTCATATTTAAATTCTAACTGTATATATGGTCTTAAATTAATTGTTTAAGTAGAATGCTTGGAAACAAACTAATCAACAAAATCCATTTACTCTTTTAACTGGCGATATTTTTTTCAACAAGCTGTTCAAGAGCCTCACTAGCACCTTCAAAATTATATTGCCCAACAAACTTTTGCACTTCAAGAAGACTATTTTTAAGGGCTGGATTTAACTGCAAACCCAAAAGCTCTTCAATTGCTTCTTCGGTTTCAGAGTCATATTCCAAGATCATATCTTGTATTTTGTTGATATGGCTTGCTATCTCTTTTGAAGGTGATTGTTCAAGCACTTGGGGTTGCTCAACCTGTTGGCTTTGATCATTTGAGTTTAACCCATAACTTATATTGGCAATTAGTGTCTCTAATTCAGTTGCAAGTTTTTGTAGCTGAAACTGATCTGGATTCTCTTCTTTGGTAATTAATGCTCTTTCTACATTTTTGGCTAGTTCTGATAGTTCCAAAGCCCCAATACTAGCTGTTGTACCTTTTAGTGTGTGGGCAATGCGGATTGCTATTTCCCGTTCACCATTATCTAAAGCTTTGTATATATTATCAACTGCGCTCTGTTGGTTGGTAACAAACTTTTGTAACAGTTTTAGATATGAAGACCTATTACCACCAAGACGGGCAACACCTGCGTTCATGTCTACACCTGGTAGCTGTGGTAGTGGTATTGTAGCAGAGTCGGTTGCAGACTCTTTAGTTAACAGCTCTTCAGGAATAGAACGTTCACCTGGCTTAATAAATTTTGCCAATGCCTCAAAAAGTTCTTCTGGGTTTATCGGTTTGGCTATATGGTCAACCATACCAACTTCTAGTGCTTTTTCCCTGTCTCCAGCCATAGCATTAGCGGTCATAGCGATGATGGGTAAATCGGCGAATTTGTTATCAAGGCGAATTTTCTTGGTTGCTTCATATCCATCCATTACAGGCATTTGAATATCCATAAGCACAGCATCAAACTGTTCTGACTCTATTTTTTCAATACCAATTTGACCGTTTTCAGCCAAGACAACCGAGAATGGGATCATCTCCAACAACTCTTTTGCAATCTGTTGATTTATTTCATTATCTTCAACAAGCAGTATTTTTGCTCCTCTAATGTGCTTTACAATTTCAGGCTTGTAAACAATTTCTGTTTCTCCTACTGCTTGCTGAATACCTACCTGTTGCTCACCATAACCCAAAGCCTGCATTGATATATCCAACAGTGTAGATGAGGTAACAGGTTTGGTTAAAAATCCTGTTAACTGTAAATTTTCATTAGCTCTAAGTATTGTCTCCGCCTCATAAGCTGAAACCATGATTATCTTGGGAATGACATTTAAGCTATTATCAGCAAGAATCTTTTGCGAGGCCTCTACTCCATTCATTTCTGGCATTTTCCAATCCATGAAAACCAACCGAAATGGATCGTTTAAGCTGTCATTATTTTTTATCAATTCAATTGCTTCTGAGCCACTTGATGTCGTATGGACACTGAATGAAAGATTAATAGCCAGCTCTTTCATTATCTCCTGGAATGTTGGGCTGTCATCAACAATCAATACCTTTAAGCCACGAATTTTTTCTGATGGTAGGTTACATACTGATTTAATTTCAGAGGTAAGGGAGAATTGTGCAGTAAAAGAGAATGTGCTACCAAATCCTTTTTGGCTCTCTACCCATATTTTACCACCCATCAACTCTGTCAGCTGTTTACAGATAGTAAGGCCAAGACCAGTTCCACCATATTTTCTTGTTGTGGAGGCATCGGCCTGACTGAATGATTGAAATAGTTTATCAACCTGTTTATCTGTAAGCCCAATGCCGGTATCTGAAACAGAGAACTGCAAAGTAATGTCGTTACCGATAATCTCATTGGTTTTAACACGGATGACTATCTCACCTTGTTCGGTAAATTTAATGGCATTATTTGCAAGATTGGTAATAACCTGCCCCAAACGCAGAGGATCACCCAGCAAGCCATGTGGAACCTCGGGATCAATGTATAGAAGTAACTCTAGATCCTTCTCCCGAGCTTTTACCGTTATAAGATCTGATACGCTATCCAACACTTCACTGAGACGAAATGGAGTTTTCTCTATCTCCAACTTACCCGCCTCCATCTTTGAGAAGTCGAGAATATCGTTGATAATGCCAAGCAGGGTATTGGCAGCATTATATATCTTGTTTACATAATCTTTCTGCTTACGGTTTAAATCGGTATGTAAAGCAAGGTGACTCATGCCGATAATAGCATTCATGGGAGTACGTATCTCATGGCTCATATTGGCAAGAAAATCACTTTTTGTCTTGTTGGCATCCAGAGCACTGTTTTTGGCGGCGTTAAGCTCCTCTTCAATCTGTTTTTGAGCTATGACTAGAGATAAAATAGCGGTAACAGACTCCAAAAACTCCTGTAGTGCTTTTTCCTGTTCTGAACCCTCCTTGATCTCAACATTAAGCACACCTAAAAGCTTATCTTCGTTTATAATGGGGAGACAATAATGGCCGTGGGGAGGCATATCATCAAACTTAACATCATGTTTTTCATCGACACAGTTGACAAATATCGCCTCTTTTTGTTTGGCAACCCGACCACAAATACACTTACCAAAAGGTAGAATTGAACACTCTGTCAAGCGAGGTACAAACAGATTTTTATTGGCAACCATTGTGAGCTGTTCACTCTGATTGTCAGCAAGAAAAATTGAACCTTTAGGCAATAAATATGTATCAAGATTATCTGATAGTATTTTTTCCAACACCCGGTTTAAATATTCATTCAGGGTTATTGGCAACATACCCATCTCCATGATCTCTCTCAAAATATCAGAGACTTTCTGCTGCTTTTTCATTTTTTTAGTGGAAGAGATGAGCTTTTCAGCTTGATCTTTTTTATCGGTAATATCAGTACGGATTGAAATATAGGTGTGGGGTTTGCCGTTTTCGTTCATCAAAGGCAAAATAGTTGCTCTGACCCAATAGTGACCACCGTCTTTTTTTAGATTTTTCACCTCCCCATGCCATGTTTCACCGTTGACTATTGTCCGCCAAAGCTCCTTGTACATTTCTGGAGGATGTTCATTGGATTTTATCAGGTTGTGGTTTTTACCTATCAGTTCTTCCCGGCTATAACCACTAATGGAGACAAACTTGTCGTTAACATAGAGAATATTTCCCCTTACATCGGTAGTACTGACAATAGCATGTTCATCAAGAGCGAATTTTTGAAAATTCAACTCCTCAACCAATGTACCTACCTGTTGAGTCATTTTATTAAATGTCTTACCCAGCAGACCCAACTCATCATCTGCTCTCTGTTCAACCCTGACTGACCAATCACCAAGAGAAATGTGGTTGGCAACATGGGTCAATCGGTTGATACGGCTGATGATACTTCTGGAGATAAACCAGACAAAGCCAAAAGCGGCAATAATTATTGCCATGGTTAAAACCAGATTAAGTCTTACCGTATGCCAAGCTATAATATTTAATTCATGGACCTTTGCCATCAACATTTTAGCTGTCTGATCAGTTACTTCGGTCATAAGCTGAATACCAGCGGTAGCAATTCTAAACCACTGGTGAACATCAATCTCAAGATTACCCCTTGAAACATCAGTCCCGTTATCGAGTATTGACTCTAAAATTCTCTCTATGTTGATAAAAACAGGGGAGGATATTTTTCGATGATACAGAGCATTTAGTTTGGTAGACGATATATCAAGAAATTGTTGCAGAAAAAGTTGCCTTTCAGCCTCAACTGCACTGACAAAACGAAACATATGCTGATCAAATCTGTTCTCCAACAACACCAAGCTGACCATAGCCCGCAATAACCCCAACCTTTCTGTACTTTCTAGCATATTGCGAAAAGATGAACCCAGGCGAGATATCTCAATATTAGGGCTTATGCTTGTGATGTGATAAACCAGACTTAAAACCGACTTATTGATAGAGGTATAAAATTCTAGCACATCTAATGGGGGAGTTTTTAACTCTGAAACGGATTTGCGGATCAGATCAATTTTATCCAGGTTTTGATGTATTGTATCCTGATACTCTTGATAGCCGAGCAATTCAATTTTTTTACTTTCAAAGCGTAGCAAGTTGCTTTTGTAGGTGGCTATCATTATATCGGTAGCCTCTCTTTGCAAAAACATCTCTTCGCTAAACTGTTTACCTTTGCTGCTGGCAAAAGCAACCGACAGACCACGTTCTCTCTGTAGCTCATAGACCATATCAACAGCCACAACAGCAATTTTTGTTAGCTGCCGTAGATCATCCATGCGATTTGAGATTTTGGCTTTATCTATAACTAAAAACAGGGAAAAAGAGAGCATTCCAATTATTGGAAATACAAGTAACAACAGAAGCTTCTGACGCATTTCCAATGAATCAAGAAAGTTTGTAACACCAGAAGTAAACGTAATATCATCTTTTTCTGGTTCTATCTTGTTGTTTTGAGACATCTCTTACATTTTGCCAATCATGTTTTTTAAAATTTCCTTAGACTCCATCATACTATCCTTATTTACATGTAAAATATAGTTATTTCATATATAAAATCCCAAGTAGACTTAAATACTTATTTTGCATTATCAATAAAATAACCCATAGCCTGATATTACCCTGCAACATAAAAAAATCCGTGTTATAATGGGGGGCTATACCTATTTAATAACACTGTATAAAACTATCCGATGTCCACAAAAATTGAACAATTAAGTTTTAGTAGACACAAAGATCTCAAATTTACGGCTATGGAGTGTTATCCATTAGCTGACAATATTGCAATCAACCCAATATATAACTCTGAAATTATACAACTTTCTCGTTATTTCCCTATTATTTTTCCAGGCCCTACTCCTTCAACAGTCAGATTGCCCGTTACCCTTTTTGCCTTGGCGGCTAAACAAAAAAACCGTTTTGTAGATGCCGACGGTTCCTGGATTTATGATTATGTCCCATCTCGCATACGCTGCTACCCTTTTGGGCTTAAAAAAGTTAATTCCAACGGGCATGAGACAATTTTAATAGATGTGGACGCTCCCCATTTTACAAAATCCGATGGAGTTTCCCTGTTTAATGATGATGGTACTCCAGGAAAGTTATTAGAAGAAAAAATAAACTTTTTCAAAAGGTTAAAACATGAAGAGAGGTTGACTGAACTTTTTGTGAAAAAACTTGATGAAGCAGGGTTGTTGGTACAAAAAAAAATCAGCAGCAGTCGACATGATGATAGTGAAAACTGTTTTTCCGGTTTTTATGTGGTTGATCCAAACAGATTTGCCAAACTTGATAACAAGCAATTTCTTGATTTAAGACAACACAATTTTTTACCTCTTATTTATGGTCATTTGGCTTCCCTTGATCGATTTGATAATTTAATCGCACCCTCCCCTCCTGCTCCACTAAACACAAAGACAGATAATGTTGTAGAAAATATAGAAAAACCAAAGTCCAAAAAACCATTTATTGGTGTTGCATCCCACATTGCAGCAGCTTTTTTTGGTGCTGTGCTCGTAATGTTGGTGACCATGTTCAGCCCAATCAATAAAATATCAACAAACAGCTCACCTATTAACTATGTTGATACCAAGACTATAACAGCTCCAGATAGAGATGGTGGGAAAAAGGTTGAAACAAAGCCCATAGCTATCCCTACCAACCACCCTTTACAAGCAGAGATATTATCAAGCAAAAAAGCAGATAAAACCAATAAAGCTATTGCGAAAAAAAAGGAAGAGGATAAAGCTCCTAATCAAGATAATGGACCGCAGCTCCTACTTCTTACAACAAAATCTCTCCCAACTTCTGTTGCCAGGCTAAATCTTGAAAATATTATTGAAAATTCAAATATAGTTACAGCTGAAGAAACACCTACAATATCTAAAAAAGATAGTATTGATAACAGCTTGCCAACCAAAGAGAGCAATATAAAGACTGTAAAACCCTATACTCTTTCAGATAGCAGTAGTTTATTAAAAGCCGCAGAGGAGGATATAATTGCCAACCGTTTAACCCGTCCTGTCGATAACAATGCTGCACAAAAAATTCTTTTTATCTTGAAGAAAAATCCAGACAACCCCCAAGCAAAAATATTGTTGGCAAAATTAATTTCACGCTATGAGAAGTTGAT
>JADFZS010000126.1 GCA_015232405.1 Magnetococcales bacterium
TATGACCAGACGTGCCGGTTTACTGGGGCGACCCTGTCCAGCACTCATCACGCTGTGATAAGCCTCCTGAAATCCTGCCCATGGAATAATCTTATGCAATTTTACCCACCGATTATTCGGATCAAGCGACTGTTCGAATGGGGTCTCAAAACCAGGAAGGGTTAGCTGCTTTTCGGATGCTTCTCGGATCATCGGTGCACGCCTTTTTATTGGAAATGAACAATTTTCATGCACCAACATACTACCACAAATACGAATTAATGTATACTTTCAATGTGTTAAACTTTCTGAGGAGGCCCTACCTAAGTGGCAATATTGGGCAAAGGCCGCCAAGAAAAAGCTTGAGAAATTAATGGAAGAAGATGCATGCAAGGAAGCAGAATGATTATGTTTGGACCACAAACTGAACCACATTTGCAGATTCCAGTTGGTCTAGGGGGTAAGATACGATGTGTAAACTAACACGATGTGGTGAGTAGAAGATAAGTTTGTCCAGTTTGTTTTGGGCTGATAGTGCGCAAAAGTGAAAGCAAATTTACCATGAAAAATTGGCGGGACAAGTTGATTAATAAGATCTGATTTGCGATAATAGCCAGCATTTTAGTGCACCCTAAGAGAATGTTCAGTTGGTGTATTTGTTAATGCTGGCTGATTTTGTATTTATTGTTCGTGGTCAGCGAGAGGAGTTGTGATAAAGTCGCAATTTGGCGATTTTATGCGGTAGATACTTTGTTGATAAAAGCTATAAAAATAGCCGGTCAGGTTTTTAACGGGTTTTAGAAGGCCTATATCATTTGCAAATTGGGAATTCTGATGAATAGAGCAGCACGCAGGAGGAAAAAAAGGCAAGCGGGAAAAACTCAACAATTAGAACAGCCAGACGCAATGCATAAGCAGGAGCTATTCAATCAGGCCATTTTTTTCCATCAAAATGATCGACTTGATGAGGCTGTTGTCAGATATCGCCGTTTTCTAGACATTGAGCCCGAAAATTGTGATGCCTTGTGTAACCTTGGTGCAGCCCTTTGTAAGCAAGGTCACTTGAATGCCGCTGTCAAACTGTTCAAAAAGACAATTTCCCTTTATCCAGACAATTCCATCGCCCACAGCAATCTTGGGTATGCACTGAAAATGCAGGATAAATATGAAGATGCCCAAGTCAGCTTAAATAATGCACTGGAAATTGACCCGAATAACAGTGATGCTTATTACAATCTCGGGATAGTACTAAAAAAGCAAGGTAGTCTTGAATCTGCTGTTGAAAATATTCGTCAGTCTCTTGTCTTGAATCCCGATAACTTTGAGGCTCACAATGATCTTGGCATTCTTTTTCATGGACTGGGAAAATTAGAAGAATCAATGGTCAGCTTTCAAGCAGCTCTGACCATAAATCCAGATTATTATGAAGCCCATAGTAACAAAGGCTTGGTTTTGAATGAATTGAATCGCCTTGATGAAGGCGTAGCAAGCATCTTGACCGCCTTGACTATAAAGCCTGATTTTATTAATGCTTATAGTAACCTTTGGGTGGTTCTACGTTCCAGCCTTTGGGATGATATCGAAAGTCAGTCGAAGATTAATTCAATTATAGACCGCTTAACCTCTGCTGCACCAAGTTCCCCAGAACCCTATTTCATACAGTTACGATTAAAAAGGCTTTGGGGTGAAAATACTTTGGCATACCACCAGAAAGTTTTGGATGTATTGCCAACTGCGCAACAAGAGACCATTTACAATCAATATGTAAGAAAGGTTTCAGCACGTCGTAAAACAAAGCGAAAAAGTGACAAGTCAAAGAAAATGGTAGTCCTGCTGCACTTTGGTCGCAGTGGTTCTGGTTATCTGCACACTCTTATGGACGGTCACCCAAGTATTTCAACCATGCCAGGAAATTATTTGCGGGGATATTTTGGCAGAAATGTTTGGAACAGATTGGTCAGTTCAGGATACCAGGGTCTACCAACAGAGTTTGCGAATATGTTTGGGCCACTATTTAACGCCAACTCCACGGATCATGTTCCTCCAGCCTTTGTGGGTGAATACGATCACCCCTCCCAGGAAAGTAAAATTGAAGGGGCCTCAGAGGGATATCTTTATATGGGGGAAAATCGTGACATTCCGCTGGGTTTGGACAAGATAGATTTTATCAAAAATCTATCTGAAATTATATTTGAACAGGAATCTGTAAATAGTGGCAGCTTTTTTGAGCATGTGCATGATGCGTTTGAGAATACACTGGGAAATGATTTTAGAAGTAAGAGTGTTGTTTTTTACCATCTTCACTACAACGATCCTTTCACCATGTTGAATTTTTTAAAAAACTTTCCAAGTGCGCAACTTTTGACCATTGTACGTGAACCGCTGCAAAGCTGTGAGTCGTGGGTTGAAAAGTTGGCCAGTAGTGAAGAGAGCCACTATAAAAAATATTTAATAGTTTCCACCCAGATTAGTAGAATGTTGATGGATTTAAACAATGACGAATTTAGCGTTCAGGATTCGGCAGGGATACGGTTGGAAGATTTGAAGAGGGATCCTGAAAACACAATGCGCCGACTATGTGCATGGCTTGGTATAGAGGATGACCCATCACTCTATAAATCAACTATGCAGGGTTTGAAGTGGTGGGGTGATCCTACAAGTTCTGTATATGGTCGTGAGCAGGAGGCTACTGTTTGGAGCGATGACCCTATTCAAAAAAAAGTTGGAAAATTATTTAGCGAAAAGGATCAGTTTATCATCGGAACCCTTTTCTATCCATTGAGAGCTCAACTTGGCTATGTGGATTGGAATCGTGATAAATTCGAAGAAGATTTGCAGAAGGTGCGCCCATTGTTGTATGTTCCTTTGGATTTTGAAAAAAACTTTGCCGAAAAGTTTTCTGACGAGTATCCAGAATTGGAAGCAACCTTTCCGTATAAATCATTCCACGCCACATTGATTGGGCGTTGGAAAGTGCTTGATGAACATGGAAGCTATCCAAATATGTTAAAAACATTGCCAGAATAACCAATTGTTTATGCGGCATTTGCTGCTACTTCGATCCATTATATTGATCCAGGACGTCGAAGGTACCAATCCCTTGAGAGCAGCACTAGCGTGAAGGCAAGACGACGATGATCAAAGAAGAGAATGCAGAGAATGCAGAGAATGCAGAGAATGCAGAGAATGCAGAGAATGCAGAGAATGCAATGGATACGGCTATAAAGTTGCATCAGGCCGGTAAGATGGCTGATGCCACGAAATGGTATTTGCAAGTGTTGGAACTACAACCTGATAACTCTGATGCTCTTAGTAATCTTGGTGTAGCATACATTGAATTGGGAGATTTAGAATCTGCAATAGCTTGCTTTAAAAAAGCTTTAGTCTTCAGGCCGGATTTTGCCGTCTGCTATAATAATTATGCTCGAGCCGCGATGGGCTTAGGCAATAATGACTTTGCAGTGACTTTATTGCAAAAAGCTTTGCACTTGGAACCAGATTATCCTGATGCCAACTTTAATTTGGGAATTATCCTCAGGGATCAGGACAAATTTGATGAAGCAGCCGAGGCCTACCGCAAAGCTCTTGAGTTGTCCCCAAACTATTTCGGAGCCCACGTTAATCTAGGCAATATTTTAAAAACACAAGAAAAGTTTGATGAGGCCGTTTCATGCTTTCAAAAAGCAGTCTCCATACGTAAAGACTCTTATGAAGCACTCAACAATCTTGGTGATGTGCTGTATGAGCTTGGGTATTTAAATTATTCTGTTTCCTGTCTGCGGCAAGCCAGACTTATCAATCCTGATAATACAAGCATTGTTTATAATCTTGCCAATACTTTGCGCGATCTTGGGCAACTTGAAGAGGCGATATCCTGCTATCAGAATGTAATATCAAAGGATCATGATTTTGGTTATGCTCACTCCAATCTTGGAACCATCTTACGAGCCATGTGTTTGGACTTTAAATCTAATAAACCTAAGATTATAGATACTTTGGATAAAACGTATTCCGCAACACCTGATTCCGTAGAATGTTCAATCATTAAAGATGCTCTCAACGAACTTATAGGAGAAGATGTTCTTGATATTCAGAAAAGTATCGCAGAAACCCTGCCTACCATTGAGCAGCAGATAGTTATCAACGAAAAGATTGGAACACCACCCACGAATATTGGTGTGGAAAAAAATGAAAAACAGCAAGTAGTGGCACTTTTTCATTTTGGTCGAAGTGGGTCTGGATATCTCCACACCCTTATTGATGGTCACCCCGGAATATCCACTTTACCAGGCAATTATCTGCGCGGTTTTTTTGGAAGAGGTGTCTGGAGTCAGCTTGTTAGTAAAGGTTACCAAGGGATTCCATTGGAGTTTGCCAAGTTATACGAAGTTCTATTTGATGCAACTCATCAAGGACGGGTTCCCCCGGGCTTTATCGGTGAAGAGTATCGTCCGGAAGGTAAATCAGAAGGCTATGATAGAATGGGTGATGATCATGATACCCCGCTTAAATTGGACAGGAGCCGATTTATTGCCAATCTTGAAGAACTCCTCTCCAAGGAGGCGTTTATGGATCAGGGACGTTTTTTTGTGAAGGTGCATCAGGCATATGATATTACCATTGGTAGGGGGTGGTCCGACAATAAGTTGATTTTTTATCATATTCACTATAATGACAAGTATTGCATTGGAAATTTGATTAAATATTTTCCCCAAGCGCGATTTTTAACAATCATCCGCAGTCCTTTGCAAAGCTGTGAGTCGTGGATTGCAAAATTATCTTCCATGGATGGTAACGGTTACAAGCTCTACTCAAGCGTTACCACTCGGGTAGCTTCAGTGCTACGGCAGGTAAATTTTTTCAATTCACATATGAAAGACTCAGTTGGTATACGCCTTGAGGATATAAAGAAAGAACTCAAAAAAACTATGCAAGGTTTGTGTGCATGGTTGGAAGTTGAAGAATCACCATCATTGTATGAAAGTACTATGCAAGGGTTAAAATGGTGGGGTGATCCCTCCAGTAAGCTTTTTGGTCGAAAGCATGAATCCACAGTTTGGAAAGATGACCCCATCAAATTAAAAAAAGGGACATATTTTGGGGATAGGGACAGATTCATTGTAGAGACCTTGCTATATCCTTTCAGTGTCAAGCTTGGTTATGAGGAGTGGAATAGGGAAAAGTTTAGAGCTGACCTCGCAAAGATCCGCCCTATGTTGGATAAACCTTTGGACTTTGAGTTGAAGCTTGCAAGCGGGTTTCCAGCAGACTACCCAGACCTTGAGTATACAGAGGCGTACAAAATCTTTCACGCCAATCTTCTTGGCCGCTGGAACATACTTGATAAATTTGGCACTTACCCAAATATGATGAGAAAGTTGCCGGAATAGCCTGCCAAATTTTTGTTCTACAAAAATTTAGTTTCAAGTAGGTTGTGGTTTTGCCAGCCCTATTTTATTGCTGACTTTCTCTGGTTAGCTCGTTGTTTATGGAGAGCGGTTTAAATGGGAACGAATAGTCCTTTTCAGCAGCATGTAGTCGGAGATCTTCCAATATCGGCGGTAAATGATGCTTTCTCTCAAGTGGTTGAGCATTTTAATGGAGGTCGATATCTAGAGGCTGAACAGACTTGTAACTCCATAATTCAAATTGTCCCAGACCATGTTGATGCGATAAATGCGTTGGGTGTTATTGCCCAACGTGTAGGTCGCCATGATCTGGCCATTGCAAAATTTGAACAGGCTCTCAAAATAGGAGGTGCCAATAGATCTACTCTTCTCCATAACCTCGGTATTTCTCTGAGTCAATTGGGAAAACTGGAAGAGTCTATCAATGTTTTACAAGAAGCCTTGGGAGAAGATCAAGGAAACACATTTATTTCAAATGATCTACAATCAATTCAAAAAAAGCTGAATGCTGATGCGGTTGCTGAGCTGCCGGATGTTAGCAAAGCAATGCAACGTGGGATGGCATGCCATCAATCAGGCCAAATTGATAAAGCGATAGAATGGTATAATAAGATCCTGGAATATCAACCTGATAATAGTTTGGTGCTGAGTAACCTTGGGGCTGCTCTTGAATCTAAAGGTGATTTTGGCGCAGCTATTTCATTATTTAAAAAGGCAATTGCTCTGCACCCTGATTGTGCAGATTATCATTTTAACCTCAGTAATGTCTTGGCAGCACTGGGCAATGTTAAGGATGCTGTCAATAGTCTTGAAACTGCACTCTCAATCAAGCCAGAATTTGAGGACGCATTAAATAATCTCGGCGCAATTTTGATGAAGCAGGATAAATTTGATGCGGCAATTACATGCTTTAAAAAGGCTATAGAGATCAACCCTGGAGTTGCATATGCGCAAAATAACCTTGGCGCAATAATGGTGGAGTTGGGGAGAGAGTCAGAGAGTATTGAATATTTCGAGAAAGCAATCAAACTAGATCCGGAATTTTTACCGGCATTGAATAATCTTGGCGCTGTTCTAATAGATCAGAACAAGCCTGATGCAGCTCAAACATATTTTGTTAAAGTATTATCAAGAGATCCAAATTTTGCTGATGCTCACTATAATATCGCTAAAATATTAGATGCTGAAGATAAGCTTGTAGAAGCAGCTGAAAAGTATCAAAGGGCACTTTCCATCGACCCAAATCACATAAATGCAAACTGGAACCTTGCTCTAGTGTTTTTAAAAATGGGCGAGTTAGACAAGGGGTTAAAGATTTATGACTGGAGATTGAAGGCAAAAGACTCAAAAACGCTACCAATCAAGCCTGGTAAAATGTGGTCTGGAGAGCCTCTGTATGGAAAAAATATAGTTGTTTATGCCGAACAGGGGATTGGTGATGAAATTTTATTTTCAGGCTTTATACCCTATCTGCATGCGCTCTCTCCTGGCAGGATTTTTTTGGAATGTGCTCCACGCCTAGAGCCCATATTTAAAAGATCTTTTTCAAATGTCCATGTGTATGGCAAGAAGAGGGACAAAGATCTCTCATGGGTTGGTGATGATATTGTCGTTGACTATTCCGTTCCAATTGGAAGTTTGCCAATACATTTTATCAGCAGTCCAGATGATTTTGTTGATAGGGACTCTTTTTTGTTGCCCAACCCAAAGCTAGTTGAAAAGTGGAATCGAAGGCTAGTCTCTTTGGGAGATGTTTTGAAAGTTGGTATTTCCTGGCGTGGAGGCAAGGAAGAGGATCCTAAAAAAAACAAATCTACACCATTAACGGATTTGGTACCTTTGCTATGCAAAAATGCCAAATTTATCAACCTGCAATATGGGGATACTAAGGATGAGGTTGCGCAGGTTTGCAGTGATCTGGATATTGAGATTCATGATTGGGAGGATAACGATCCGCTGAAGGATATGGACAATCATGCCGCGCTCATTTCAGTGTTGGATTTGGTTATAAGCGTTGATAACGCAACAATCCATATGAGTGGTGCTTTGGGGGTACCCACATGGGATATGGTAATTACAAATCAAAATTGGCCATGGATGAATATTTTTGAAGAGTCCACCCCTTTTTACAAAAGTGTTCGTCTGTTCAGGAGGAGTGCAGAAACTGGCAATTGGGACGCTGTGATAGGGCGAGTTGCAACGGCCCTGCAAGAGCTTATTGATAAAAGGGGGGATGTGTCGGGATAGAGTTCCCTTGAGTGCTACTTTTGTCGCAAGATTTTCGAAGAATTGCCCATGAGCGGCATCATGATCTAACCCGCGTCGCTTACCTTGATGTAAATTCCCGGTGATCAATATCATTCGATATTTTTGATTTACCATAGGCACGGTCTGGTATGTTTGACCACACCAGAGATTCCGGCAGATTATAGAGTTGGTCGCATTCACGGCAGTAGGAAATGTCATCAAAACGTTGTTCCATATGGGCGGAGCGCAACTCTTGATATTTGCTGCCTGAGACTATATCGCTGATACTTTGATGGTCCAGGTGACCAAGCACCCCTTGGGAATCCTTTCCCAACACCATACAACAGGCCACTACTGCCCCATGATGATTTCCAATGCCTCCTGCCCGTACCTGGAGGAGTGGGGAAAAGGGACGTCCGCAGGATCTGCGTAGTTGGGATGCCGTCAAACGGCTACGATCATATGGTGCATTCAAGCCGCCTGACCAATTGTGCATCAACCATATTTCAGCCATGGCATCAGTATATTCAACCCAATTCTTCTGGTATTTTTGAACCTCATGTGAGCTGTTTTCAAAGTCTGCAACCAAATGGTAGAGATGAACTTCCGATTTGCCGCCAACGTCCTTGTTGAGCCGTACAAATTGCTTGACATTTTCACGGACCAGATCATATTCATCCCTGCTCATCCATTGTATATAGCTGTTGCGGTCATAGCCCACGGCAGATATTCTTAAAATATCAATGTTTGCATCAATCAACTGCTTGGATAAGGTTTCGGTAAGCTTTGTTCCGTTGGTAAATGATACGCACTGCAGCCCACGCTCTTTTATATATCGTACCATCTCAGGCATATCACGATTTAGGGTTGGTTCTCCGGAACCGTGCAGGGAGACTGATTGCAACCCATAATTCATGGCATCATCTATAATTTTTTCAAACACTGGCCATGGAAGTTTTTTTAAAAAATTTCGCTCACGGCCAGTTGATTGAGGACACATTTTACATTGCAGGTTGCAGCTACCATTGAGCTCTAGATCAAGCTGTCTGATTTCTAATTTTTCTGGAATTGGCATAACTGTAATAATCAGGAAGAGTGGTTGGTATTACGCAAAATGGCCTCTATTCTGGCAATATCTTCGGGATGATCGACCCCTATGGAGCCGCTGGGGACAGAAGTGCAGGCGATACGGTCGCCATGCTCTAAAAAGCGCATCAACTCGATACTTTCGGCTTGCTCCACCGGCCCTTGCTGCCAATGACGAAACTTGTTTAACGCTCTACCTGTAAAAGCGTAAAGGCCGACATGAACGGTGTGTTTGAAGGGAGTGCGAAAATTCATGGG
Organism: Magnetococcales bacterium; assembly: GCA_015232405.1. Classification (GTDB taxonomy): domain Bacteria; phylum Pseudomonadota; class Magnetococcia; order Magnetococcales; family JADFYX01. The sequence continues at coordinate 8,979 of JADFZS010000126.1, forward strand.
GCCTGGCAACCTGGAAAAATAGAGAACACAATTGTCCACAGTAGGAACCAAATGCACAACGGCACTTGAGGCTTCCTGTTCAGGAGTTGAACTGTTTATGTATCCTGTCGAAACTTCGATACCACGGCCCAGTGCGGCAGATAGGCAGGAGACGACGTTATCAATTGCTTTGGGTTCGATGATGGGTTCATCTCCTTGTACATTGACATACATACCTGCTGCAACTCTGGAGGCAACCTCGCTAATGCGGTCGGTGCCGGTGGCATGGTCTGGTGAGGTCATCTCACAAGCCATACCATATTCACGGCAAACGGCAGCAATACGTTCGTCATCTGTGGCAATGACTGCCCTGTCAACGCTCTCAGTCAACAAGACTTTTTCCCAAACGTGGACTATCATGGGCTTGCCAGCAATCAAGGCTACCGGTTTGCCAGGAAAACGTGATGAATTCCAGCGGGCAGGGATGATGGCTAAAACCTCACCGCTGCCATGGAGAGTTTGGGCTGAACTCATGTGTTTGCTTTCTATATCTTATAAACCCAGGAGCTTTTTGACCACTGGATGCAGGTGCAGCATGCCAAGGAGTTTACCGTCGGTGGTCACTACAGGTAGATCCCAAATTTGTTTTTTCTCCATTATTTCAACAGCTTCAATAAGGGTAGAGTCTGAGGCTATTGTGGCGCACTTTTTGATCGAGTGGGTGATGATGTCATCACAAAACAGTGCCGTCATCGGTTTTTGTTCCGTGATCAAAAGACGGCGCAAATCGCCATCGGTAAAGATACCTTTCAACTTGCCGCCGGAGTCGGTAATGCAAATAATGCCAAGGCAGACTTTTCCCATTTCATCAAGGGCATCCTTAAACATGGTTCTGTGAGAAACCACCGGAACCTTGTCCAGCGGCATCATGACATCACGAACGATCAAATCAGTCTTCAAGGTGGACACGATCTTCTCCCCATTTATCCAATAGTTCCAGCCGAAGTTGATGGACATCACGGGCTTGACCCAGCACCCGTTCCAAATATTTTATATCCAACACCGTGTTTGCATCAGACAAGGCTTTGGGAGGATCGTTGTGAACCTCGCAAAACAGGGCATTTATTCCGCACGCTGCAGCGGCTCTGGAAAGATGGGGAATAAATTCCCGTTGCCCTCCTGATGAGTTTCCCATGGAGGTGGGCAGTTGAATAGAGTGACTTACATCAAAACAGACCGGATATCCGGTCTCCCCCATGATGGGAAAGTTACGAAAATCGTTGACCTGCATGTTGTAACCAAAAAAAGTTCCACGGTCGGTTAGTAAAATTTGGTTGCCGCCCCAATTTTCAATCTTGCGCACGGAATTTTTCATGTTCCACGGACTCATAAACTGCCCCTTTTTCAGGTGGACAGGTCTTTTGGTCTCAGTAGCGGCTCTTAATATGCTTGTTTGCCTGCAAAGATAGGCAGGTACCTGCACCATATCACAAACTTCCCCGGTGGCTTCAGCCCAACCTGGTCGGGAAAAGTCCGAGACGACCGGTACACCAACCTCGTTGCGTACATCCTGCAATATTTTTAAACCATCATCAACTCCCACACCATGAAAGCTGTTGGGTGATGAGCGGCAATCCTTGTCAAAACATGATTTGTATATCCAGGGTATATTTAGTCTGTCGCATATATTACCGATATCGTTGGCCATCATCAAAGCGTGGTCCCGTCCTTCGATTGCACAAGGTCCGCCAATAAATGCCAATGGCTCGGTACCACCTATCCTGACTTTTTTAACAGCATCATAGCCTACAGTAATTGTTTTGATGGGCATATCTACTCTCACATTACAATGTGTTTCAATACGGTCTTGTTGCTATAGATTCTGCAGCAAGCATGTTGACTCTAGGCAGATTTTTCATTGTCCAGCAACATGTTGATGCGATCTCCCTGACCGATTATAAGGTGCTGCGTTATATCCTTGAAACGTTTTAATTTGTTCTCATAGCGATCATTCCACAGATCGGTCTCTCTATCCTTCATGATTTTTTCATAATCGATGGTAAATTTGCGCACCTGTTGTTCCAAAAATTCACCGTCAACTTCCATATTGGCGATGGTGCTTTTGGTCTTGACGACGCGGGTACCATCCTCTGCGGCAATATTGCCTTTGGATAGCTCTGTTTCATACAATATTGAGCCGGGGTATGGTTGGGCAATATAGATGGAAACAGAGGTAAAATTCAGTGTTTTAAGCCACTCAAACCCTTTGAGTATATTTTCTGCCGTTTCGCCTGGTATACCAACAACCACAAAACCGTGCACCAAAATATTTTTCGCCCTAAAGCTGTCAATCTTAGCAGGCAGACTATCTATATGCACCGGCTTTCCAGAAATCTTATGGCTCTCTTCACTCAAGCCATCAAGAGCCAGGGTGACCTGATACATGCCTGACTCTATCGCCTTGTCCATCAAATGTGGCTTCCATGAGTCGACCATGGTTCCGTTAGGGGTGCACCATTTAATGTTCAGGGGTTTGATGATATCAAATATCTCCCCGGCCCGCCTGCTGTTTAGCAGCAGATTGTCGTCCAAAAATTGCACCTCATCAACGCCATAGGTATCTATATAATATTTGATTTCATCATAAACCCGCTGGGGGGAGTGGGTGCGAAATTTATAGTTGAAGTTGGTGCTGGAGCAAAATGTGCAGCCAATTGGGCAACCGCGACTGGTATGTATGGCAATGGTTTTCTTGCCGGATGGAAAACAGTTGCATGGCATGTCAATCTTGAAATAGTCATCCATGGGCAGAAGGTCATAGGCGGGCAGGGGGAGCTCGTCCAAATTTTGGATTTTATTGATCTCAGGGTTGATGACCAGCTCATCATCAAAGATACCCACCAAGCCATCGGCATTTTTGTCAATTACTCCATTTTTATAGTTGAAAACAAACTCAGCCAAACGCTTTTCGCCTTCGCCCCGTAAGATATAGTCGATATTTGGGGGGCCATCTGTCACACTGTTGGTTATTGTTTTTTCAGGGTAAATAGTTGGATGGAGTCCGCCCACAATTATGATGGTGTCTGGCAAACACTTTTTGGCAATTGCCGCAATATTATAGACATTGTTTAAATCTTGGGAAAAGGTAATGGAAATACCAATTATGTCGGGTTGCGACTCCACTAAATATTTTTTCAGGGCAGCATCGGACATGCCATAGATATAGATTTCATTCTCTGGATCTGCCAGCTTTTCATCTTTCCAACCAGCAATAATACAATCCAACAATTCAACTTTTATATTTACGGATCTTAGGTACCCACCAATGTATGAAATAGCTGAGGGTTGGATACAACGTTTTGGCTGGCCGACTGGAATGCACATTGGGGGATTGACCAGCAGCACTTTTGGGTCATGTTTAGTTGGGAAGGTAATTGGTACAAGTTTTTTCTCTGGCAGCGGTGCCACACTCTTGTTTGTCTCCGGTTTTTGTGCTAGGTAGGATACAAGGGGATTGCTTTCAGGGAGGCTATGTCTCTTTTTCATCTAACAGACTCTCAGTCGTTAAAAAACGATTTTTGCCACGTGGCAAAGCAATTGTCAGTTTTAAAGCGACTGTCAATTATAAAACGGTTACCAATTACATAGTTATAAAAGCAATTACCAGCCTCAATTTTAATCGTACATGAGCCCGCATGTCAAGCAGCGTTGGCGACAAAAAAAACACCAATCTATGAGTCCTCTGCAAAAAGTCTGTAGGAATGTAATGTAAACTAGTGGGGTTTGTGAGGGGTTTTGGTATCATAATTATCAAATTTGATTAATGATTCCAATTGGGTGAGGGTTGAATGTTTCGTTTTATGGACCGCCAGATCAGCATGGATGAAGCTCACTTCATGTATGTCGGAATTGGGGACTCCGCCCCCAAACCGTGCGCCCAGCATGGGCGTGATCTTGGAGGGTAGAGTCCTCCCATAAGTTGACCATGCGAATGAAGCGAAGCGCAACTGCGTGAGGGTAACCGAGCGTGGGGAGGAAGCGCGTAGCGAACCTGCGAGTCGATGGAGAAAGTGCAGGGGTGGATGGACTGACGATCCAAGCAACGTCGCAATGGCTCAGGGATAAATGAACCCATACTGAACGGAACATATCGGCCCAAGCCGGTGCGCCGTGTGGAGATTCCAAAACCTGGAGGAGGTGTTCGCGAGCTAGGAATACCGACGGTAACGGATCGTCTGATACAGCAAGCCCTGCTGCAAATCAGTTTGTGGCTAACGAAGGAAGGTCAAGTCAAACGTACCATAGCTGTTCAGGCAGAGAGAGCCTTCAAAGAGCGCGTTCGTCAGATTACTCGACGAATAACTGGACGTAGTATGGAAGAGGTGGTAGAAGAGCTACGACGCTATATTCCAGGATGGAGAGGTTATTTTCAACTGGAGCAGTCGCCGTGGAAATTCAGCAACCTGGATAGATGGATACGGCACCGGTTACGCGCACTGCAGCTCAAGCACTGGCACCGGGGATGGACAGCTTTTCGGGAACTGAGGAAGATGGGAGCAAGTTCGGAAGTAGCCAGACAAGCGGCGGTTAATATCCGTAGCTGGTGGCGCAGCAGTCAACGTGGACTGCACCGAGTGTTGACCATTGCATACTTTGACCGACTGGGCGTTCCTCGTCTCTCATGACCTCAACTCTTTGAACCGCCCGGTGCGGACCCGCATGCCGGGTGGTGTGGGAGGGGAGAGGCCAGGGAAATCTGGCCTCCTCCTATCCCGATCCAGTCGCCCTACGGGCTCCTTCCGTTCTCCCAGCCCTTGGGGCGGTAATTTAACTTTTATAAATGGTAT
>JADFZS010000127.1 GCA_015232405.1 Magnetococcales bacterium
GTTTCTAAATCTTAAAAGCAGGGCAAATGAGTATAAATCATAAATTGTGGTTGACAAAGAGACTCTCATAGAAGGAGCGAGCTTGCTCGCGAAGGTTGTGCCACCAAACTTAACAAGCAAACCAAAAGCTACTTCGGAGCCAGATTATGATGAGCGAAGATGACAAAATAAAAGCTGAATTGCGCAATCTATCCGGGCAGCAGTTCGAGGATTTTTTTTGTGATCTCATGGAGATCCACCATGGTTCCGACTTTCAACGGGTCAGGCCATGTCCTGGTGATGAGGGTGTTGATGGTTATCTTTTGGATAAGGACCATATTTTTGCCTGTTATGGTTCCCAAGGGGGAAAAGCCCCTGCTCGATACCAAACCAAGAAAATAAAAGATGACTTTGAAAAAGCAGTAAATACCGCTACTAATCGTCCACTGGGTTTTAAAAAATGGACCTTTGTTCATAACCATGTCGATGGCTTAGCAATATCAGCCGTAACCCTGCTAAAAAAGCTGAAAAAAGATAACCCAAAAATAAAAATATCCACATTTAGTTTCCAAGAGTTCAAGGCAATCTGGAAAAAAGAAAACCTTTTCTCCTCCTCTCTACAACCCCCAAAAGAAGAATCACCAACACCAAAAACCGAGCTGGATTGGCTCCTCCCCGAATATCAACATATCCCTCTCTTGGGTCGAAATGACCAATTAAAAGAGTATATGGAGTGGCTGACCCAAGATGAGTACCCGGTTTCACTGCGAATTCTCACCGGGGCAGGGGGGCGAGGTAAAACCCGTTTTGCCTGGGAGCTTTGCCGAAAAGCCCAGGCTAAAAAATGGAGTGTTGGGTTTTTAAACTCCACCGCTTTGAAGTCCCTGCTTATTCAGACAGACAAAAAACAACTGGAATGGTATCAACCAACCCTGGTGGTGGTGGACTATGCTGCCATTTTAGCCAATGAACTCAACCAATGGTTCAATCTTCTGCTAGCACTACCAAAACGTAAACGGCTCCCATTACGTATTCTTTTGTTAGAACGTAACGCTACATGGAAAGAGGGGTGGTGTGCAACCGCACTGGGTGATGCCTCTTTTGGTGCAAAACCTCTGCAAGATTTTCTCAACCCTTCTCAACCTCAAGAGTTGCCACAACTGCCAACTCTGCAATTTCGCCGGGGGGTGCTGGCTGCTGTTATTCAGAGGTTGAAGGGTAAAAATCTTCCCCCAATACCGGGCCGTGATAAAAAATTTGATAAACAGCTACTTGAGGCTGAATGGGGTGGGCATCCCCTCTATTTGCTTATGGCTGGCATACTGGCAGCTAAAAGTGGTCTTGCCGATCTGCTCTCCCTTAGCAATGTTGATCTTGCGATGGAGTTGGCTAAACGAGAACTTGCGCGTATAGCTAAATTTGCTGAGGGTGAAACCAAGGGTTTGTTATTGCATCTCGCAGCCTACATAACCCTCTGTGAAGGGTTGGGCTATAAAGAGCTTATGGCGGTTATCAAAGAGGAAAAAGAGTTGTTGGGTTATGATAATGCTGCTGGTCGTAAAGAGATGGTTAAACTGCTGCAACAGGTTCTACCAACCCCAACTGGCAAAGGTGCAACACCAGTTCGGCCTGATATGATTGGTGAGGCTCTTACTATTTTGGCTCTGGAAAATCAGGCTGCTGTTGATTGTCCGCCTGTGGCGGTGCGTGCTTTGGCTCACTCACAAAATCGGGCCTTGGCAGCAATGGTTCGTTGTGGGCAGGATTTTATCTTTCAGGGTGAACGTTACGAGCCTCTTGATTGGTTGAAATCTATTGTGGAGCAGCCGGATATCTCTTTGGAGATGCTTGTTGCTATATTTGATGAAATGCCACGTTTTAGTTTGGGGTTGGTGGAGTTTACTGCTCAGATATTAGAGCGGATTGTGGAGATATTACGGGGTGAAATTGGGGAGGATGAGGAGCATGAAAAAATTCCTCGACTAAGTATTTATCTTAATAATCTGTCGATACGTTTAAGTGAACTTGGGTATTTTGAGGAGGCTTTGGAAAAAAACCAGGAAGTGGTGAAGATTGATCGAAAGCTTAGTGCTATTGACCCGGATGTTTATATGCCAGGTTTGGCTAGTTCTCTTAATAATATTGCTGCAAAATATAGTAATCTAGGTGAGAATGAAGAGGCCCTAGCTTCTGCAAAGGAGGCAGTTGATATATACCGTGAGCGGAGCACCAACCGCCTGGATGTTTATCTGCCAGATTTGGCTGCGTCTCTTAGCAATCTTGCTAATAGGTTTAATAAACTAGGTCAGAATGAAGCAACAATTACTCCAGCAAAGGAGGCTGTTGAGATAAGGCGAAAGCTAAGTGCCGATCGCCCGGATGTTTATCTGCCAGATTTGGCTGCGTCTCTTAGTAATATTGCAGGGTTCTACATTGATCTAAGGCAGAATGAAGAAGCTCTTACTTCAGCCCAAGAAGCAGAGGAGATATATCGTAAGTTGAGTACCGTCAGACCGGATGTTTATATGCCAGATTTAGCTCACTCTCTTGGTAATCTAGCAAGATGCTATAGTATGCTTGATCAACCAAAAGAGGCTCACTGTTTAACAAAAGAGGCCATTGAAAAATTGAGGGATGCTTTTTTTAAGTTTCCTAAAACTTATCAACAGTGGATGGATACTTCGGTATGGAATTATCGCATTTATTGTGAAAGACTACAGCAAGAGCCGGATATGGAGTTGCTGGGGCCTATTGTGGAGCTTCTTATTAAGCTTATGAAAGATCAGAAATAGTTTCTTAGGCTTTATTTATCTGTTTTTGCCCATGTTAGGTAACTTGCTTTGCCAAGAGAGCAAAACCCAAAACTGACTGGGTTTTACTCTCTTGGCAATTGATATACTCGCCGAGGGCTTTTTTTTAAAAGGCGCAAAAAAAAGCCTTTTTAATTTCGGCGTTTTAACGGCAAAACCTTGGGCGCTGCCCAAACCCGTAAGGGAGATGATCTCCCTTAACCCACAATAATACAGGCAAAAACATCACAAAAAAAAAGGCCGCTAACTAAATTAGCGACCCTTTTTTTCTTATACTACCTACTACTACACACTATCCCGCAAAACTACACGCACTCGCCTTGGAGCGCGTATCCATATTCTTACCACGATTAGTATGATCATCAATCTCAGCAGCACTACCAATCATCCTGCCAAATAAGAAAGTAGTAAACGCCGCCTTCTCCAACGCCTCCCCACTAATCTCACCGTTCTTATACGGTACCCACAACATCTTAAGCAAAATAACCGCAATAACCGCATCAACGTTCACACAATATACGTTCTTACTTACCCCAGTATCCTTCAACGCCTGCACAATGTTGTGATAATAATCCTGGAATATGTTGTACTCACCACGCTTCTTGAATAACTTGTCAACAAATACCTCACGTGGATCATAGTTAACAGGCTTGTTCTTAAAGACAGGATGGTTGATACACGGTATCTTCGCATATCCTAAATCACCAGCTGCCTTGGCCTGGGTTTTATAAACCTTATACTCCTTGGCATATGCCGTCGCCATGGATTTCAAATTCAACTTGTGACCCTTAACACCAGGATCCTCCAAATTGGTGTCCTTAAAACGATCCATCAAAAATGCGATCGCCTCAAATCCGTTACCACCATGGGCAAAGCCAGTGTGAGATAGAAAACCTAAATATCCCTTGTTAACCTGAATACGCTCAGGAACCTCAGGACCGTCCGCACTTACCGCGCCCTTAGCACCCTGCGCCGAAATCGTACCAGGTCCGTTGGTAATCAATAGACCCTGCAATACCGAAAATGAGAACTTCTCCTCCTCAGTCGGCCTTCTACCCAATAACGCAGCAAATGCAGTCTCAGTAAAGCTCCAATCATTGGTAATCTCACCGTTATCAGTACCACAGAAGCTCTTCTTGTCCTGCTTGTCAGCCGGAACCGCAGATCCAACCATCGCACTGAAAATACGGAAATGCCAAGGCATGTTAATAAGTGTGTTCTTGGATAACCTACGACGCATAAACGCCATCCAAGCTAAATGACAAGTAATGGCTCCCAATACCTGACTATCACGTAAACCACCCTCAGTACGCTCCGCTAACGCTTTCAAGAAATCAATAAATACCGACTTAACCTCCCGTGCCTCCAACGCAGCCAACATCTGCTTACCACGCTTGCCACTCTTCTCATCAACCAAAGCACTTTCAGTAGCCTCAGCTGCCTGATCCAACTGTGCCGTAAAATCAAACTCACCAGCAGGATCATCAAGACCTGATAAACCAAATAACTCAATTAACTCACTAACCGTATCCTTGGAAGCCTGCACCTCCTTGGGACCCAAAACAGCTACCGCTGTCGATAAACAAGCGTTGGGGCTGCTACCTGCCTCCCTTGCTGCGTCCGCTGCTGCTAACCCAACAGTACCACTCTGATTTACAAAGGCGTTCAAAGCTACGTTAGCCATGGCTGCACCGTTGGCGTCAGGATACTCCCTGATCAACGACTGCACCAAATTCTCCTCCAAACTCTTGGTCGAAGCATCCAAAACACTCACACCATGAATCTGCGTCACCTGGGTCTTGCTATCCATACGCGAAGCACCAGAACAATCCTTCAAAGTCTGCCTCGGAAAAATCGTTCCAACCTGCTTGGATAACGCTGCAATCTGCTCGTTATAAGGACTAATAGCCTCAACAACCTCTGGTGATAACTCAGCCGGTAACGCCAAGCCCTGGTTGTTGTTAAACCAACATTTCGGCGATAAATCACCACGTGGCTCAAAGTCCGGCTTAATACCGTTCATCATCATTACCGCTGTCAACGCCAACGGAATGTGAGAAATGTTGGTCACCACCGCACCCTTGGCAGAACAAGTGGGAGAATCTGGAGAAAAAATAGCCTTCACCCCAAACTTGTCCATAAACCACTGCTCTTTTGCCTCTGCATTGTCACCAGATCCAGCAACCGCACCAGCATGTCCACACGCTCTGGTCAACTTCGCCTTCCAACGACCCACTACACAAGCAATAACTGGCTTCTCAAACTCCAAATCATGCTCATAATATCCACCCGGCTCAATGTACATAACCATAGCCTTGGTTCTGTCATCGTTATGCATCGCATAGGTAAACTCAGGGGCCGAATAGTGGATGTAAAGATCCTTGCCCGATGATAATGAAACCGTTGTTCCCCAACCTGCAGTCAAAAGATAGGTCGCCATCGTTGTGGTAAAGTTACCGGAGTTGGAAAAAATCGCAATAGAACCAGGAACCATGGACTCCTCAGGTGAATTACCACCCAAAGCTCCACCCAACCTAACCTTGTTATGAGCATCACCTACACCCAAACAGTTGGCGCCAAATACATCCACACCACGCCACTGACAATACTGGCGAATCATACGTGAATGCTTAACCTTGACCTTCTCAGTCAGGATAATAACCTTCTTCAACTCAGGATTAACCCGAACCGCCTCAATAACTGAGTCCTTAACACCCGATGGTGGTACATAAACCACCGCTACATTAAACTTATGACCAGCCTCCAACGCCTCCAAAACATTGTTGTAAACCGGAATATCACCAATCTTGGTCTTCATCACCGCACCAGAACGACCCGGCATGGTTCCACATACAATGTTGCCACCCGAAAACTCATGGCTGGTCGGCGTAACAGTCTTACTCTCACCACCAAGAATGTTCAAAACACAAACACGATCATCCTTCGTTGCCAACTCTTTTAGAGAGTTAATTCCCACATAATAGGGAAATTCATCCTCTCCACGGGCGGTCTGAAAGTTAAAGCCCTTATTCAAATCTGTATTAATTTTCATAGCTATGGCTATCCTCAAATTTAATAACTCACAATTCCAATTCAACCCCTGCAACAAAACAACAGGTTAAACCGATAGGGGAGACCCCAAAAAAAGGAGTTTTGATTGACTATTTGACACCCAGTTTAGTGGCAATCATCTTACGTCCACCATCCTTCATCCATAGATCCATCTTCTGAGCAAAGTTAATAACCTCACTCATCGCAGAGTCATAGCCAAACATGGAGTAGGGAATCCCTAAACTGTCAAGAGTATCTTTCACATAGCCCATACCCCGAACCACATTAGGACCACCACGCCCTACAAGGACGTAAATTGGTGTCGGACCATTCTCGCTGAAATACTCCCGTAAAGCATCTGCCATAGCCCGGAAGGTCTCATAAATATCCGTGTTGTTAGCCTTGCCACCAATCAAAAACAGAACGTTGGTCTGAGATAGCCAGTGCCGATAGGTTATCTGACTAATCTCCAACATCTTGGCATACGGCGGATTACCACCAAAGTCAGAAGAGATCGTCGCAGCATCACCCAGTAGCTCCGTCACCAAAGCGTTGGCTCCACCACCAAATGTCATGGCAGTTATAGTACCAGCCGGGTTGATAACCGTCACATCTGACTGACCCTGATAAGTACGAAGCTGGTTAACCTCCAACTCATAGTCCGATAGATCCAACGAATCCAAATCGTCAGGTAGATCCAAACGCAAACGGTTACGATCATCAGTGTCAAAAGCACACTTGAAGTCACAAGCAATTGGCTCCAAACGGCCCTTGGAGTTACGAGCCATACGAATTGGATTCAACTCCAACGTGGTCATACCATAACCGCTAAAGAGATCCCACAACTTGGTGATGTTCTGCACCAATGGCGAAATAATCTCGTTTGGTGCTCCCATCTTCTGCAGCGCGTTGTTGACAATAAATCCCTTCAAACCTGTCAAAGTATCAAATGGAACAACCGCTATCTGATCCGCTGGCAACTCCTCGATATCCATGCCACCATGATGGGTGATCGTCAGTGTTGGCGCTCTAAACAAGGTGTTGTCAGTCAACGAGACATAAATCTCATGCTCCGCCTCAATAAAAGCCTCATAAGTTACCCCTTCGGATTTTGCATAGGCGTTGCCATGGCGATGTTCAGCAAAATATAGACGCTCCTTCTCCTTCAACGCCGTACGCAAATCCGAGGCAATGCCCAATAGGCCAGCTTTACCTTTCTTACCGATACCACCCTTAAAGACAGGTTTAACCAGTAGTTTGCCATATTTATCAAGCATGGCTTGAATCTGCTCGTTAGTCGCTTCAGCTGGAAGAATTTCTGCTGTGGGGAAATCAACATACTTGAGTAACTTGGCCCCCCATTTCATGCCTGTAATTTGCATAGTGTGGCTCCTCACTCATCGTGTGCGGTTTCGTAGTTTCAACTAGTCGCACCTGTTTGGTGTATCTCTTTTCTTTTATTGTAAGCTTAAATTTTATTGCTGAACGCTAATAAAGGAAAAAATCTACCGATAATAAAAAAGGCAAGCCCGATAACCTCTCCGGCTTACCCGCTAAACAATCAGGTAAAAAAAAATTTTCTGACTGCTGCCAGAAAAATCTTTTAAATTTGACTCTCGTCAGGAATTTATCTTTGAAAATGTAAAAAGTCAAATTTATCTTTGAAAATGTAAAAAAATGGCGGGAGCGACGGGACTTGAACCCGCGACCTCCGGCGTGACAGGCCGGCATTCTAACCAACTGAACTACGCCCCCATACCAATTTTTTAAGCCTTTCGCACTGTCAAACAATGCAAGCAGACTATTAGCTTCTACTACAAATTTATTATTAACTCAATAATAATAAATGGTGGGCGGAACAGGGCTCGAACCTGTGACATTCGCCTTGTAAGGGCGACGCTCTCCCAGCTGAGCTACCCGCCCATAACTCCTTATGCTATGCAAAAGGAGGAAGGACCAACCTTTTAATCTGGGAAATAGAGTCTGTAACTATGCAAACCCTACTTTTTCTTTTTCTTTTTCTTCTTGCTTTCTGGTACTGAAACAGCATCTTTCAGGCCCTTGCCTGGACGAAACTTAGGTAGCTTGGCAGCAGGAATTTTAATCTCCTCTCCAGTACGTGGGTTACGACCAACACGTGCAGCACGATCTGTTACCAAAAATGTACCAAAACCAACCAGACTAACTTGATCTCCACCTTTCAATGCAGACTGGATAGAATTAATTACAGCGTCAACAGCTTCAGCCGATTGCACCTTGGTTAAACCTGTATCAGATGCTACAGCATCAACTAGTTCAGATTTATTCATCTTCTCTTCCCTCCCCACCTGTTATTATTTGATAGGCATTGCTTCAACAACTACCAATCATCCCAACCCCTATCGAAAGTAAGTGCTTTCAATCCTCGTTTTTCACATCACTCAAGTTGCAATAATGCGAGACGTAGGAGGTTGTATACGTGCCTTAAGCCTCGGTGTCAAGCCACTTTATTGATTTTCTTTCATCCCTCAAATAGCAACCAACACCCTCACTATGATGTAATTGACTGATTTATTTGGTGTATAGTAAAAAAAGCTCCATATCGCTGAGTATAAGAGTACACCTCATATTTTTAGTTATTGTGCAGGTATATTGGTGTGAAATAGCGACTGTTTATGGCTGGCAAATGGGAGTATTCGGCTTTATCAATGCCCCAAAAGCAAAAATGCTGCCCCAGCAAAAAAGCGGGGCAGCATAGAATCTTGAAACACAATCAAGCTACTATTGTACGTTAAAATCAGTGGGCAATAGAGGATATTGTGCTATTAGAAGAATCATTCTGCAAAACAGAAGGATCAACCTGTTTGTCACTCTTATCATCACCCTTGCCCTTAAGATCAGTAATATCTTCACTCAAAGCAATTTTCAATACATCATCCATATGATCAACCGGATGAATCTCAAGATCACGCAAGATTGTTGCTGGCATCTCTTTTAAATCTTTTACATTCTCACTCGGTATTATTATATGCTTGATACCAGCCCTGTGCGCAGCCAGCATCTTCTCTTTTAAACCACCAATAATCAACACCCGGCCCCTCAAGGTTATCTCACCTGTCATCGCAACATCACGACGTACCGATATACCAGTTAAAATACTGGCAATTGTGGTGCAGATGCCAATACCAGCCGAAGGTCCATCCTTGGGTGTCGCACCCTCTGGAACATGGATATGGATATCATGGTTCTGGAAATACTCTACATCGCTAATTCCCCAGTCATCAGCACGGGAGCGGGCATAGGTCATTGCCGCCTGAGCCGACTCCTGCATCACATCACCAAGTTTACCTGTTATGGTTAGTTTACCTTTACCATCTAATAATACCGCCTCAAGAGAGAGCAACTCACCACCAACCTCGGTCCAGGCCATACCCGTGGTAACACCAACAAGGTTTTTCTCCTCCGCCAAACCAAAACGGTATTTACGTACACCTAAATATTTACCAATGCTACTTGAACTAACAACTACTTTTTTGCGTTTTTCATCAATTAACAGAGCCTTGGCAGCCTTACGACACAAGCTGGCTATCTCCCTCTCTAAATTTCGCACCCCGGCTTCACGGGTATAATAACGAATTATGGATTTAACAGTGCCACTAGATAGCGTAACCTCGCCATCTTCCAAACCATGGGCCTTCATCTGTTTGGGAATTAGATATTTATCGGCAATTCGGAGCTTCTCCTGCTCTGTATATCCTGCTAAACGAATAACCTCCATACGATCAAGGAGAGGCCGTGGAACATTCAAACTGTTGGCAGTGGTAATAAACATCACCTGGGATAGATCATAATCTAGCTCCAGATAGTGATCATTGAATGTGGTGTTCTGCTCAGGATCCAAAACCTCTAAAAGTGCAGAAGATGGATCACCACGATAATCAGAGCCTACTTTGTCTATTTCGTCCAACAAAAACAGCGGGTTGTTTGTCCCGGCTTTTTTCATGGACTGGATGATCTTACCCGGTAGAGAGCCGATATAGGTACGTCTGTGACCACGTACTTCCGCCTCATCCCGTACTCCACCCAAGGAGATTCTCACATACTCTCTACCCGATGCCCTGGCTATGGATTTTGCCAAAGAGGTCTTGCCAACGCCAGGAGGGCCAACCAGACATAAAATCGGCCCCTTGATTTTATCAACCTTCTGCTGCACAGCCAGCTGCTCAATAATTCGCTCTTTAACCTTCTCCATCCCCCAATGATCTTCATCCAAGATCAACTGGGCCTGTGGTAGATCTTTTTTCAACTCCGACAACTTACCCCACGGCAGTTTTACCAGCCAATCAAGATAGTTGCGAACAACCGTTGCCTCTGCCGACATGGGGGCCATCTGTTTTAATTTTTTCAGCTCTGAGGTGGCCTTGGTCTGGGCCTCTTCACTCATGCCGATGGTCTTGATCTTCTCCCCTAGCTCTTTTAACTCATCTTTATCATCATCCTGATCACCCAGCTCTTTTTGAATAGCCTTCATCTGCTCATTCAAATAGTAGTCACGGTGGCTTTTCTCCATCTGCCGTTTAACCCGACCCCGTACCCGTTTTTCAACATGCAGTACCTCTATCTCCTTCTCAAGAGCTATCAGCAGACCATCAAGACGGTCGGTTACCGATACCATCTCCAGTAGTTTCTGCTTTTCCGGTACTTTTAGGTTGATATGGGTTGCAGCGATATCCGCAAGACGGTTGGGGTTCTCAATGGCTTGAAAACTCATCAACACTTCCGGGGCAAGCTTTTTGTTGAGCTTGGCATAGGACTCAAAGCGGCTGACCAAAGAGCGCATCATGGCCCGGGCTTCGGTGGGATTGTGGAGATCCTCCTCTAAATACTCCCCCTCAACCACAAAATATGGCTCTGTCTTTATATAGTTGAGAATTCTAACCCGACGACCACCCTCAACCAGCACCTTTACAGTACCGTCAGGGAGTTTTAAAACCTGCAAAATAGAACCAATAACACCAATAGAGTGGATATCCTCCTCCACAGGGGTGTCGGTTACAGGGTTCTTTTGTGCCACCAGAAGAATATGGCGATTCTCCTGCTGCTCGGTTACAGCATCAAGTGCCTGGATTGATTTTTCGCGCCCAACAAACAGTGGGACTACCATCTGGGGGAAAACAACGATATCACGTAGTGGTAGTATTGGAATAGTTAGCATTTTTGTTGGTCCTGAATTAGCTATGTATGGTCATTGGTTAAGATAACCAGCGAGAAGATCAATAAATCCCGTTTACAACTACCACTATAATAAACATTGTGGCTCAAATTAGTGGCAAACAGCCCCAAAAAAGGGGATTGATCTTTGTCTCTTAATAAAAAAAACTTACGCCTCTAAAGACGGTTTTTCATAAATCAGCAGTGGATCAGCATTGCTCTCAATCGCCTCTTTATTTATAACTATCTCACTAACATCTCGTTTTGTCGGAATATCAAACATAACATCCAACAGGGTTGATTCCAAAATAGAACGCAAACCCCTGGCTCCAGTCTTACGCTTGATGGATTTAGCCGCAATCGCCTCAATAGCTTCATTGGTGAAGGTCAAAAGCACATCCTCCATCTCAAACAGTTTACGATACTGTTTGATAAGAGCATTTTTAGGCTCCTGAAGTATTCTTACCAAGGCTTCCTGATCAAGCTCTTCAAGTGTGGTAACAATGGGCAAACGCCCGACAAACTCAGGAATCAAACCAAACTGCAAGAGATCTTCCGGCTCTAGCTCCGGCAACAGATCGTTAACCTTAAGCTCAACAGATTGATCTTTTACCTCAGCCCCAAAACCTATGCTGTGGCTCTTGTTGGAACGCCGTTCAATAACCTTCTCCAGTCCGTTGAAGGCTCCACCACAGATAACCAAAATATTGGTAGTATCAACTTGCAGATACTCCTGCTGGGGATGTTTACGCCCTCCTTGGGGTGGAACACTGGCAACCGTACCCTCAATAATTTTCAATAGAGCCTGTTGCACACCCTCACCCGATACATCGCGGGTAATGGAAGGATTGTCGGATTTACGGGAGATTTTATCAATTTCGTCAATAAATACAATACCACGTTGCGCCCGTTCCACATCGTTGTCTGCTGCCTGTAACAGCCTTAAAATGATGTTCTCAACATCTTCACCAACATATCCAGCCTCTGTTAATGTGGTGGCATCGGTAATGGTAAACGGTACATCCAGTATACGGGCCAGAGTCTGGGCCAAAAGGGTTTTACCTGAACCTGTAGGGCCAATTAACAGTATGTTGCTTTTTGCCAGCTCTACATCATTGTTGGCATCCTCTGGAGCACTAATACGTTTATAGTGGTTGTAAACTGCTACTGCGAGTATCTTTTTTGCCTGTTCTTGACCAATAACATGTTGGTCTAAAACCTCTTTTATCTCTTGGGGAGGAGGGGTACTGTTGGAGTTTTTATCCCCTTCACTCTTACCATCCTTTTTCTCTTCTTTTATAATGTCACGACATAAATCGACGCACTCATTACAGATGAATACTGATGGTCCCGCAATTAGTTTGCGCACCTCATGTTGGGTTTTTGCACAAAATGAACAGTGTAGAACACTGCCAGATTCTGAACCTTTTTTAGCCATGATACCCTCTAATGCTTAATTTTCTTTAGGAGCTGCACGTTTACTGATAATTTCATCAGCTAGACCATAATCAATTGCCTCTTTGCTGGTCATAAAATAATCTCTTTCCGTATCTTTGGAAATCTTGCGTACTGTCTGCCCGGTATGTTTGGCTAGTATCTTGTTCAACGCCTCTCGCACCCGTAACATCTCTTTGGCATGAATTTGAATATCCGTAGATTGACCCTGAAAACCACCCAATGGTTGATGGATCATCACCCTGGAGTTGGGCAATAAAAGCCGTTTACCCTCAGCACCTGATGCCAACAAAACCGCCGCCATACTCGCAGCTTGTCCTGTGCAAAGGGTGCTTATGTTGGGGCGTATAAACTGCATGGTGTCATAAATAGCCATACCGGCTGTCACATGTCCACCAGGGGAGTTGATGTAGAGATGAATATCCTTTTCTGGGTTTTCCGACTCCAAAAAAAGCATTTGAGCTATAACAAGGTTGGCAACTTCATCGTTTATAGAACCAACTAAAAAAACCAGACGCTCTTTTAGTAGTCTAGAGTAAATATCGTAGGACCGCTCTCCGCGGCTTGTGGTCTCAACAACCATTGGAACCAAGTTCATCGGCGCTCTCTTATAAAAATTTGCCAGACATTCAATAATATATCTGCTGTCAGGCTGTCAAAATGTGATGTTACATTTTTGTTGTCTATTATTGTGCACTATTTTGGTCAGACAGTGGTTTATGCTGCTGCATTTGCTGCACAAACCACACCAAACCGTAAAAATTATAAAATACTTAACTGGGAAACCTATTTAAACTATTGTTTAAGCTAAATAAATTTCCCAGTTCATAAGCTAAATCAAGACATTTTGTCGGCTATATTCCGCTGCATACTACGGCATATTTTGCCGTTTTGTCTGTTTTTAGATCATTTCTCAGCAGGTTTAGCGGACATTAACTCATCAAGGGCACAGGTTTTTTCCTCTACTGTGCCATTATTGACTATCCAGTCAATAATTGATGCCTCCAAAACCGTGCTTTTAATACCTTCAATACGCTCAGGGTCCTCTTTCATCCACTTTTTCATGGCAGTTGCCTGATCACCATAAGAGGCTGCCATATTATCCAAATAGGCATCTACCGCCTCATCAGATGCGGTGATGGACTCCTCACGGGCGATGGAACCCAACAACATGCCGATCTTGACTCTTTTTGACGCTTCACCTGCAAAACCTTCACCCATGGTCTCTATGTTCATACCCAGCTGCTCTGGGTCCACTCCCTGGCGTTTATACTCCTGCTTAAGCTGCTCAATCATGGCCTTCTGCTCACGCTCGATC
>JADFZS010000128.1 GCA_015232405.1 Magnetococcales bacterium
CGGTGTAATGCCGCCATTTTTTTTAATTAGGTTGATGTCAAAATGAAATGTCCTTGCCCATCCCATTAAACCAGATATCTCCAACTCTTCAACAGTTAGCCAATCTCGCCATGTATCTAACTCTATTACCTGTTTTTCCTTTACAATAAAATTTTTGATTAATTTTATTTTTTTTGCTTTTAACTTCTTGAGGGAAAAATCAAGTTTTAACTCTTTTTCACTATTGATCTGATTTAGCACCTTCAAAGTGAGGCCACCACGACGGCGGATACGATCCATATCCATACCAACATTTCTCAATAAATTGAGATAACCCAATTCATCAAGATCATAATAGGTCAGCAGCTCTGTTGGTGGAATTTCTTTGTTGGGTAGTGGATTAAAAATTCTTTTTTCTTTTTCACGTGGCAAAGCGATACGTCGGCCGCGAGGAAGTAAATTTTTATGCTCCCTCATATAAATCCTGTGCCATGCAGAGTACATTTTCGGGTGAAAATGGCCCATTTTAGCATCAGTATTCATAATGATAAGGACTTTAAAGGAGTCCAATTCCCGTTTGTATGACCGGCTTTCTTCAAGTGCAGAAACCATATCAGCAAGACTGATAATCTGGATGATTTCTCTGTCACTCTTACTTAGTTCAGCCACTGTTTTCAAAACATCAAATTTCATGGCTCGCTGAACAAAGCGATTATAAAGGGTCAAACCACCATACCCTTTTCCCTCCAAGGAAGCGTACCACTCGTGATGCAGAAGAGCAGAGAGCATCATTAAATCTGGTTTTTTACCCTCCTGATACAGAAGACGGCACCCGAACAGTGTATGGAATTGGATCTCTTTCCACTGCATATTATTCAAGCGACCTGGCCAGTTAAGTGTCTCCCTGTTCACCCTGGCTTTACCAATATCGTGATTCAAAACCGCAAGGGCACCTTTAACAAGTTTTTTATCACTCCAGCCCAATTCACGGCCAATTGCCAACATGATAAAAGAGGCAATAAGACTGTGCCTTGCTGTGCTATTATGGTGTTTGGTCAGAGCGACCATCTTTTCTGTGGAGTTAGCGCTGAACAAACCTTCAATGTCATCCAGATTGTCGCGGATCAGGTTTTCCAGCTGTTTTATGCGATTTTTATTTTGAAACGTCTGTATTACATTGCCAACTTCTTCTTCAGTATCTTCGAGAACGCCTTCAATTATTTCAAAGGTCTCCTCCATATGCTCAATGGTAGCTGATACTGATTTTACTTCAATTGCTTCAGCATAAATAATACTTATATCGTGTTTTTTAAGTTGTTGTAGCAGTTTTGGTGTTATCTTTGTGTATTTTGAAATGAGTATAGCACCACTGCCGGGAACCTTGATATCTGTTGCAAACCGCATGTTATCAAGAATGACAGGATCTGAAACAAGATATTCCCCATCTTCTAAATTATGTTTCACAGCTAGATCATTTTTAGACACTATAAAGTGGCCTTACCGATTACTCTATAAGTTTAACTTCTCAAAACAAGACATTCTATCAACTATAACCAACCCCCCCATTATATACTAAAAAGATGATACTTTCGTTAGTTAATAATTACCTCTTCAAGAAAAATGTCAATTAAAAAAACAATGACTCATCCACAGAAGTAAAATCAGCCTACACTGAAATGAACATATATACAGAATTACCCGTTCATTTTCTATGACATAACTGCAAAAAATGTAATTTTTTTGGATTGGCAGTATTAATTAAAAAGTGTTTTATGTTTGTTTTTTTGCTCATATTGGAAAAAATTGACAAAATCACGCACAATATTTTTTACAAATGGCCTTTTGACACGAAGTTTTGTCCGATTAAATGTTTTTCCGTCTCTTATGAAGTGACCAACGATCATTCCCTCAACATTTACTGCAAGCTTGTTTGCAACCTGCATACGAAACTTCAACAACTCACCGTTGGATATTTTTTGAACAACATCTGGCAAATGAAAAGCTAGCCCTTCATCACTCATATCAAAAAGGAATGATTTATTGACTTTCCCTGAGTTATCAACCACCTCAAAATGTAGATCATCAGTTTCAGGCACCCTAATGCGCTGAGATTTTCTCTGATCATTTATGCGAGAAATTTCTTCGGGAAATCCTAGGTTGAGAACTCTTCTTCTACCTGATTGACCAATACTTTGAAATGGAACTTTAAATGAAAGCAGGCTCTGGTCATGATGCAATCGTATAGTTGCTTCACCTTGTTTACGTATCAGGATATTTCCATTAGCAGGTAGCAATGGACGAATGGCAAGTTTATTTAAATTTCCTGCAAACTTATTATCAACACCAGTATCAAAATGAGTCAAAAACTGAGTGTTACTGCCTGGAATCTGAACATAAATATGCTGATTGCCAAACTGTCTTAAAATTGCGCTTATCTCATCTTTATCATTAAAAAGTGGTTTATCTTCCAAAATAAAATCATCTTCTTCAACATCTCCATGCACCCAACCTTCAAGGAAGGTCATAACCTCATCTTTTTCTTCCCATTTTAGCATATCAAACCCAGAATCCTGCCCTAGATTAAAAGCATCCAACATCTCCATACCAGCTTTGGCATCTAGTGATTTCAGCCCCATACGCAATGCGGCACTCTGAAGAAAATTACGCAATTGTTCTGTACTGTTACCATTTGAAGCAGCCATCAATGCTTGTTCAGCCTCTTCACTCATAGCTGGCAATTGTTCAACTGTTTGTTGGTTAGTGCTACTATTTGACCTGGCAGCCAACCCAGTTGTTAAAGCATCCTCACCATCTTGGACAGTTTGAGGTTGGCTGTTCTCAGCAGTTTTATTTAATTGCTCCTCTTGGGAGCTAGTTGTTACTGAGTGTAATTTGTCAATTGCTTTTTTCTTTAGCTGGGGGATATGAGTTTTATTGGTGATGAGTAAATCACACTCAGTTGAGTGCAATAGGTTCTCCGTAACACTACCTATTTTAAGACCTCCATCAGCATGAATACCTGTTTTACCCATTACCAATAAAGAAGGTACCATTGCATCTACCAATTCTCGAATAGCCACAGCAGGTTTTCCAACCAATGGCATATAATCCACATTTACTTTCTTGGGATCAACGATATCTTTGCCAATATCCAAAACAATTTCATACAGTTTGGAAATACCAGATCCAGTAACAGCTTGTTGTAATTTTTCCATCTCCTCAGATGCAAACAGATCTGCCCCCACCTCGGTAGGTAACTCACCCATATTATGGAAAACCGCTTTATGATAGTCTGGGTCAAAGGCTGACACCATGCTCACTTCACGTCCCAAAGATTGCCCAAGCTCTAAAGTAGCTACAACTCCACCAAAAGAGTTGTGTGAACCATCAACAGCTACCAAGACCGGACCAGCCTCTTTTCGTGAGAAATTTTTAGCAACCAGGGTATCAATATTAGAAGATCTGACAACCATTTCGCACACACTACCGACCTCATTTCTACCGTTGGCCCCTACTCCAGCACAACCGATAACTAACAGGTCAAAGTCACCTTTACGAATCTCAGCAGACAAAACTCGGTGCTCCCTGCCACTTACCACAAACTCCTTAAAAGGGATTTTGGCTTTTTTGCAGGTTTGTTCAGCTTGATTCATTATATTGGTATACGATTTATCACTATCGTGTGTTATTGACTTGGGATTATCCTCAGTAATATGAATACCTGATACCTTGGCCCCAGGAGTCAATGACGCAAACTCAACAGCTCTTTCTAGACATTTGTTAGAGTGAGGTGAACCGTCCAACGCTACAAGAATATTGCTATATAGTGAGCTTGTATTTTTTGAAACCATGGATCCTACTCCTAACTAAAAAAACAGTAATACAAATAGTGCTACCCTCAAATAATTAACCGCAATTACTGTTCCAAAGGCATACAATAAAATATCGTTGTTTTTATTTGTTATTTTATAGTGTGGAACCACTATCGGTTCTCATTACAGAGAATTTACAGGGTAGTTATTTTTAAAGTTAGGAATTTAATGTAACAGTGCAGGTGTATAGTAGTGCTAAATCATGATCATCATAAACAGACAGGTAATACAGTTATTACCTGCCTGACAAGATCAATTTAACAATAATGACAGTTGAAAGTATACTAACAATGTAAAATATTGATTTATCTCAATGTCAACCCTGTTGCGACTATTCAGCTATTGGGGTCATTTGGTTTAAGAATGTTATTTCGGCAAATGTCCTTTTCCATTTTCTGCTGTAAAAATTTGTCATTACGGTCCCTTTACCAAAAGCAACCAGCATACCTGGAGTAAGTGAAACAAGAGGAGCGGCAAACCAACGTTCTTTATTATCTTGCAACACTCTTACATAGGAGTAGTCATTACTTGCAAATGACTCCAATACCCTGCCTCTGAAAGGTAGTTTGGTCTTAGCTGCAGGAATGTAAAGCATTTTTGCTGCATCTGAAACCGAAGGATGCCCTGTAGGAGGCGCAGCATAAACTTGTTGGAAATTAAAAAAAACAGCCAAACCAAGCAACAATAAACTCAACAATTTAGTTTTCAACAACACTACACCTCCCAAGCTCGGGTTAATTAAAATGAATTAATAATTAATTAGATATTTTTATTCAATCAACTGAAATCACATGAATAATATGGCAAATCTGGATATAGTTCATGGCGGTAGGGTTTCAACTTTTTAAGATTTATCCCTTGCATGATACGCCCCAAAGATTTTGAGTCCCATAAAAGAAAATTACAAACTGCCTTTGTATCCTGCTTTTCAAGTTGCAAGACAACAACTATACCTCCGGTTTCGTCATGTCGACTACAAACAGTGTCTACTGACTCAATTCTACTCACTTTTTCAATTTGACCGGAACAGGCTGAGAACAATATAGTTATTAGACAAAATAGAAGTTTTGAGGTAAAAAAATCGGGTATTTTGTTCATAAAACTGAGAATTTATCCATTTTATACGTTAATATCAAAAGTGTCTGTTTCTTTATTTAATCTTGATAAAAAAGAGAATAATCATGTTAAAAAAGCTCTCTCCAGTAAAACAATCTCTATTAATATTAGCTGTAATTTTTGTTGTAGCAACAGCAGTTGAAATTTGGGTTAAAATTAATGATGATTCCCTAAAAAATAAAGATTCCAACTTCCTTGCCCAACCTCGACCTTTGGATTCGTTTACCCTTATTGGTGAAGACTTGAAACCCTTTGGGTTGGAGCAATTTAAAGACCATCTTAATATAATATTTTTTGGTTATACTTACTGTCCCGATGTCTGTCCCACCTCTCTTGGAGATTTGGCTCTAGCTTTTTCAGTATTGGAAGAGTCCCCCACTAAACTTGGAAATTTGCAGGGAATTTTTATCTCTGTAGATGGTGAAAGAGATAAACCAGAGACTCTTGCAGAGTACACAGATTATTTCCACCCCAACATCATTGGAGCTACTGGAGCAAAAGAAGAGGTTGATAAGATTGTCAACAAGTTAGGAGCAGGTTACCGTTTTGATCCACCACCAGAAGATGATCCGGAATCATACCACATCACACACTCTTCAGCCTTATTTGTTGTTAACTCAAAAGCCCAGCTAGTTGATGTAATCGTGAAATACGATGATGCAAATATTCTTGCTTCACGCTTACAAAAACTACAAAAAATCCATTCTAAATAACCAGCATACTCTATCGAAATACGATCTTTGAAGTATTGCAACTGGCTGACCCAATGATATAAAAACGAAAAAAATCAACTTCACTAGGTAAATAATTAAGATAGTGAAGTTGATTTTCCCTATCTCCTGGCTCTGGTTAGGGTCTGAGACGCAATTTCAACCATTCAATAGTGTATGGCATACCAATGTAGATTAAACCTAGAAACAGCAGTTGTCAGCACGCACCTGACGCAACCTATTGATTCATCTGGCATAACAGAACAAAGTCTCATCACCAACAAGGTGACTTCGATTTGCTATGTTACACCAGCTAAACCAATATGTTACGCCATGTACGCACCGCCAACCGCCGTTTCTAGGTTAAAAGCTACATACGCATAACCATATCTTGTGCCATCAGCCAAACATTAAAGCCAGTGGTTGCAGCTGCAAAAATTAT
The DNA here is from genome assembly GCA_015232405.1 of Magnetococcales bacterium. Lineage (GTDB taxonomy): Bacteria > Pseudomonadota > Magnetococcia > Magnetococcales > JADFYX01. The sequence goes on from JADFZS010000128.1 coordinate 6,120, forward strand.
CATTGGTAGAAGTCTCACACCTTGTAACTCTGTACCAGATTCCAAAGCACTTCTACTTCTGTGGCGAATAACCTGTATCGCTAGCCAAAAACCAAAAACCATCAACATGGATTGAATACCATAAATACCCCCAGCTGGTATCAGTGGATTCTCCAAAAGTAGATTTCTCTCCATAGCTGTGAGTGGAATGGCATCTATACCGAATGGATTTGAAAATACCAGCATCAGTCCAGGCAGTTCACCCAAAAGATGGCTCATATTATGGGCTAGGTGATATGCAAAAGCCAACGGCAATGTAACAAATGCCAACCTGGAAAATAACAGCTTGAAGTTAACCTTGGTATTGCTAACCCAGTGGGTAACCTTGATTGCAATCCCATAAAATACCGATGGCAAGAAGAAGAAGAACCATAAAAGGATTGTAAAGGTAATCAGCATGTCGCCTGTTTCACCAATCCAACCGCCTAACGTATCTACCCAATCGCCCCAAAAACTGACCATAGTCACACCATGGAAAATGGTCAATCCCAACAGACCAAGCATAAACCATGAGCCGTCCCAGTTAGGTCTGGCGGTATCAGTTGCTTCACTTGCCATTGGGCGCAACTTCCATGAGGCATTTTTATATGGACAACTCAACACACAAGAGCCACAAGATAGACAGAATGTATTTTGTGAAAACCGTCCAAGGGTTAAATGGGTTGGGCATGGCTCTATCTCTTTTGTCCCGTGGTAACACTCCATGGTTTTACAATCGGCACATATTTTATCATCCAGGGGCCGCAACTCAATTGGGGCCAAACGGGAGTAGTAACCGATAGTTCTACCAACAGGGCAAAAATAGCGGCAGAACGCTTTTCTCTCGTATAAAAGGATACCTACAGTGGCTAGAATCAACATTATCAAAGCCATTCCGGCTGTCGCTTCTGGTATGGTTGTAACCCCTGCCCCCAACTCCAACCATGTCAGACCGACAAAAAGCAGCAGAGCTATCCAGACATTGCGCAGATAAGCGGGAACCTTTTTAACTTTCCGGTTTGATGCTTCAGGTCGCCGCCATAATTTACGGAAGACCAACATTTTGGAAAGAGTCTCCCAAGGACATATGGCACACCAAGCAGAACCAAGGAAAAACACCGAGATGATAACCAATGGCCACCAGAAACCCCAAACAAACGCTGTGGCAAAATTTCTCTCAGGCCAGGGGCTGCCAAAAAAGCCAGTCGCAATTATCAAAAGAAAGATAGCAACAGATATCAGCTTGATTACTGCCAATGGTTGCGGATTGGTAGTTATAAAACGGACAAACCTACCGATTCCAGGCAGATCAACCAAGTTAACATTCCAAATTTTGCGTTTTTCTGGCAAAGGAACAATTACCGCCCAAAGAGCAATAACAAAAATTGACAATCCCATAAAAATCAGCCACTCATCGGGCATACCAGGATTAGCATGACCGTGATGACCACCTACAGGTTTCCTGATCTCCAACTCTTTACGCATATCAACAAGAAAACCTTCAGGGAGGCGCGGTACAATAAATGCGGTAAATACATACTCTGTTATGTTGGCAATCTCTTGATGATTTAGAACTTTTCCCCAAGCCGACATTTCAGTTTTGGGCATTCCGTTGGATATCACATCGAAAAGATGGGAACGATTCATACGGTGAGTAGCAGCTGGATGGGTAAAATCCCTTGGTTTGGGAAAGATGAAATAGGCTCTCGGCCCTTTACCATCACCTTTTACACCGTGACAATGGGCACAGTTATTATTGTAAAATGCCTTACCCCATTTAATGTCACCAACAATACCCAACGGCATACTTCGAGCCATCTCAACCGGGTCAAAATGCTCGTGTTCATGGCCTCCACTACTGACCTCAACCTCTTTTTTAACTACATTTTCCTCACCTTCCGGATAGATAAGGGAGCCGCGCACATATTCTGCAACAGCTTTAATCTCTTCCTCTGTTAGCCTTCCATGCCAGGCGGGCATCGCAGTATTTGGACGACCATAGGTGATGGAAAAGAGTGTGCGTTGTTCGGTCAGCTCTTTTCTGGCTCGTTCAGAAGTAAAATCTCTGGGAGGTGGGTTTAAACCACCCCGCGCCCAGATAGCCGTATCTCCCTTGTCGCCATGACAAACAGAACAGTTATTTGCAAATAGCCTTCGACCAAGACTGGCCTCTTCACTGCGAGATGAAGGCATAATGTTATCTCTGATATAATCGACCAATTTGGCAATTTTATCTTCAGAAAACATTGCTTTCCAACCAACCATAGCAGTCCCGGGACGACCATCACGAACGGCGGTGATCATCCGTTCTCTGGTAAGCTCCACTACTGCTTCCGGCTTTGTAAAATCCCTCGGAGGCGGCACCATTCCCGCCGAGGCAGTGCTTAAGCCGTCTCCTTTTTTACCGTGACAAACAGAACAGTATTTTTTGTAGGCTTGAGCTGCTGAAAAGCCATCATCATCTTTAGCATGGCTATAACTGTATGAAAAGATTAGAACCAGCAAAAAACTGGTCCACATAAGATTATTAATTAAACGTTGCATATTAACTCAATGATTATGGATAACATAATAGTGATGTTTGATCTGGCTATTTAAAGACACTTTACATTTCTATGCAAAAATATTACCAGCAAATTTATCTAGGATAACAACAAAACAATGGGTTTTTGCTGAACTTTTTTTCCAGAAACTGAGAATCACACACTTCAATTTCCCGAAAACAGTAAAACATTGTCTAGAGAAAAAGCAATCTTATTTATTACCAGCCTCCATAGCAAACAGCTCTTTTGGAGTTAATCCTGTTTGTTTCATGATCAACTCTTTGGCTTGTAATGCTTCTACTTTGCTGGTAAATGGTCCAGAGCGCAATCGAAAGTAGTTTGTTTTGTTAACATCCGCCTGATACATATATATTGGTAAACCTAATTTTTCAACATTATTACAATGTTCCTTCGCTAATGCCAAGCTTCTAAAGGAGCCGATACTGATAGCAAAACCTTTTCTAACCACATCTACAAGAGTACTACAGTTTTTTGTCTTGGGCTTTGAGGTGTTTGCTACAACGATTTTTTGCTGACCTTTTGTTGCCCCGACTAGTTTCTGCTGTTTAATTCTAGCAATTTTTCCCAATATTTCTTTATCATCAATCCCTTCAATAGCCTTTTCTAGATAATTCTTGGCCTTTTTATCTTCTTCCAAGCTTAAATAATATAGCCCCAAGAAAAAAAATGTTTCGTAGACCACCCCCTGGTTATCAACTGTATCTGCTAATTTTTTGGCTTTTGCAAGAATATCTTCAGAAGCTATTTTACCCTTGAAAAACTGCAAAAGAGGATCAGGCCAATTTGAGTTGGAGGGCTGGTTTGGCAGTACCGGCTCCGACTGGTCTGCCAATCTGGAACTAACCATTAGCCACAATTGCGCAAAAAGGTGGCTGGGATTTAAATTAACGGCTAATTTAAAATTTTCGTTGGCTTTAATATAATCTCCCTTAAAAAAATAGATCATACCAAGGTTGCTGTAGAGTACTGAATCTTTCCCCCCACCCAGTCGTTTGGCAGCAAGAAAATCATCAAGTGCGGCATCCATATTACCAAGTTGAATAAAAACCACCCCTCTTCCACTATATAAACGAAACTCACCAGGTATCCGTTTTATCAGGGTATTATAATCTTTGAGAGCATCTTCATGGTGATTTAAATAAACTAAAATATTGCAACGTTCTAATAGTAGCTCGTTGTTATTGGGGTCCAGATTTACTGCAGAGTTGAAATCTTTTAGAGCGGCCTTTTGTTTATTGTCCTTTATGAATGCCAACCCTCTTCCTATGAGTGCTGGCAAATAACTGGATTTTTCTGACAATATTTGTGTGTAGTCCGAAATCGCTTTTTGCGGCTGGTTTAACTCCAGCAACAATCTTGCTCGTTCAAATCGTACTGTCCACTGGTCTGGGGCTAATTTAACTGCAACATTATAATTTTCTAATGCCCGTTTTATATCCCCCCGAAGTTGTAAGATCTGCGCCCTGTAGACATACCCTAAATGGTCGTCTGGCATCAATTCTGTTGCTCGGTTACAGTCAAACAGAGCACCATCTAAATCCATCTTATTGTTTTTGTCTAAAAATCTGCTCATTTTTGCAACACAGCGGTTACCATAAGCACCTGCAAGGGTAGCTCTATCCAATCCTTTGCCATCCAGAGCCTTACCCAACAACAATATGGCATCGTCCATTCTGCCTTCACCATAGGCAACCGATGCTCGTTCAATAAACTGTGTTGCGTCTGCGAATAAATTTACTGGTTTCATGGTAAATATGGCTAACAAAAGAAAACCAGCAACCATCTGTTTTGGCATTTTGAGCATAAATTTTATAAAATCCAATGCGATACAATTAACTTATTTTTTATTGCATTGATTTTAATATCGATTTTTTTGCTTTGGCAATACCCTCTTCACTCATTTCTACCGGCATATAATCTTCAGAGTGTTTGGCCAATATACTACTGGCATTAAAATCTTGGCCGCCATGCCAAACCCCCTCGACAATCACACCTTGCCCCTCACGAAACAGATCCGGCAGCATCCCCTCATATCTAACCGGGAATAGCTTTTCCCCATCCGTTACCAAAAAACGGATTTTCAAGGTACCTTCATTCTTTACAAGGGACCCTTCCTGCACCATGCCACCAATACGGACTGTCTTTCCGTCCAGGGTATCACTCTTTTGTAAAATCTCGGTTGGGGTATAAAAATAGACCAACGATCCGGTAAATGATGAGAACACCAGAGATAACAATGCCCCACCCACTACCAGAACAGTAACAATTAAAAACATCCTTTTCTGCTTCTGTTTTTTCATGAGGTTTTGTGCTCCCGCAACTGTTGCTGAACCTGCTTTAAGCTGCGTTGCCATTTAATGGTCAAAACTCCATAACACAACGTAGCAACACAATATACAGCTATAACATAAGGAGTATAATCAATCATTTTCTTCCATCCTTTCGATATCCAATTCCTCCAACTGCCTCAATGCCACAACCTCACGAGCTTTTACAATCACCATGTATGCACCCATTAAAATAAATGCCACCGCCATAACCACCAAAGGAGGTAAAAGATCACCGGTAATTGAGGGGTTGCCAGAGGAGCCGCCAAATGATGGGGGTTGATGTAAAGTACGCCACCAAACCACTGAATAGTGAATAATTGGCAGATCAACAGCACCGATAATTGCTAAAATAGCTGTTGCACGGGCAGCTTTTAGTGGCTCTTCCAAAGAACTGCGTAGAGCCATCAAACCCATATAGAGGATAAGCAGTACCAACATAGAGGTTAAGCGGGCATCCCAGGCCCACCATGTTCCCCACATTGGTTTACCCCAGAGAGATCCTGAAGCCAATGTAACAGCCGTAAAAGCTGCACCAACAGGAACCGTTGCCTCTGCTATTATATCTGCAGTCTCACTTTTTTTTACTAAATAGATGATACTTGAGATAGTTAAAAGTATATAGCAAAACAGTGACATTTTTGCTGATGGTACATGGGCGTATAGTATCCGAACTGAATTACCCTGTTGAAAATCCAGTGGTGCATTAAATACCAACCAGATGCCAGCCCCCAGGCAAAGCAGGGTTATTATGCCCAAAGGACGCTGAATACGAGCAAGAAAATTCATCACAAACTTATCTCCCCTCTCCAATCATTATAAATCAATATCTTACTCCAAGTATGTTCCGCAAATACGAAAATCCAGTTCTATGAGTAAATAACCGCTAGTATAATACAGTTTATAAAAACATCATTTCAAAGGATGAAATACTTTAGAAATATACCCTATTATGGCTTTGATATCAGATTCCGACAATACACTCTTCCAGGCTGGCATAGATGTTCCTGGCAAACCTTCCTGAATAACACTCAACAGATATTCGGCATCCACTCCTTGCATAAATTCTGGATTGGTTAAATCCCGTGGATGGGGTTCCATGAATGTACCAATCCAGTTTTTTCCAGTCCCGTCTGCACCATGACAAAAAGCACAATTTTTTTGGAACAAACCCTCTCCCTTACGCTCTTGGGCATTTAATCCTTCTGCTTTGGGTGGAATATCATGTTTAGAAAATGGTGTAGCCCTGGAAACTGCATCCAATGGTTCGCCACGGTGGGAATACTGGTTGCGAGGATAAGAGACAGCCTGAGTCTCCCATATAACCCCCTCATCACGCACCACCGCTCGGTCATGACAACTAACACAAGTGGATAAAAACAGTGCTTTACCTCTCTTTTGCTCCAGTGACAATTCACTATCAGGCGTATCTATGGGAATAGTACCTTTGGCAAAGGGAAAGGCTTCTTTGTAGCGATCGTGGTTGCCCCATCCATTTTCCTCTATGTGATATAGTGTATTCACCGCCTTTTTGATAACAAATTCCTCTCGCACAAACTCAGCCAGTATCTGAATCTCCTCCGGGTTTAATACTGAGGTGAAGGAGACCATACCTGTACCCTCCCGACCATCTGTTATAGCTGATATGATTCTTTCCAAGGTTAGTTCATCCTGGTCAGCCTTGGTAAAATCCATCGGTTTAGGGTCAAGAAAGGTTGTTGCCAGAGTTGCAGCATCGCCAGAATACCCATGACAGTAGTAACAGCGAAAATTATATATTTTCCTTCCTATCTCATGGTTTGTCTTCTTGATATCATCTCCCATATCAGCCGCATAAGTCTGTTGTAACAGACTAAATGGCAGGAGCCAAACCATTATTATCAAGGTTCCTATAACTCTAATTGAAGCAAACTTACCCATATTACTTACTTGGCTTTCATACATTAATGGACTTGATCCTTTTTTAACATCAATTTATTTTCTACCTTAGCGTTTGATACCATAAACTGATAGGGGTTGCATTCAATATCTGTAAAGCAAATTAAAATGTCTTTCAAATTTCACACCAATTGTGATAAACCATAAAAACCGATTAAATTTATTTTTAAAGCATTAAACCAACAAATTAACAGGGGGAAAAAATAGATAACGAATCTTAGAACTATCAACTTGATAAGAATATCAACATACCCATACAATGGACTGCCGGGTTAATAGCACAGTTTTATTCAACAGGTGCTATTGGTGGCTAATTTGTAAATTTTTTGAACTTTAAATTAAATCGCTCAAATTACACTATTAGAAGATCATGGAGATCCAACTCATGTTTAACCCCATTAAAGGACTGTTTAAATCTACCCCATGGCTCACCCTAATTCTATGTGCTCTTTTTATAGCAGGATGTGGATCTACATCAGACAAGAAAAAAGAGACCATTAAAGCTCTGGCATTTCCAGAACCACCTGATGACCCTCGATATTATTATGAGAGAACAATTCGCAGCACATCAGATGTCAAACCCCAAGAGGATGAGGAAGATATCAGCTTTAGGGAGTTGGTAACAGGTGAATCTGGCGTTTCTTCAGGAATTGGATTTGGCAAACCGTTTGGAATTATCGCCCGCAAAGGTAGAGTTTATGTTGGAGATACGGTACTTCGATCCATCATGATGTTTGACCCTGCAAAAGGAAAACATAAAGAGATAGGTGCATC
>JADFZS010000129.1 GCA_015232405.1 Magnetococcales bacterium
AAAGCTGGAAATAAAAATAGACATATATTTGCCATGAACGACCCTGATGATGGGGGTAAAGGTAGGCCTGTTGCTGATATTTTTCGCTTTTTGGTCGGCCTAAAGCTTTCTGGAGTTGATTATAAAAACAAGGAGATAATCAACAGTTACAAGGCAGGGTTGCGAAAAAAAAATAGTAGTTCAAAAGTAGGCAGCTTTAAAAAACTAAAGAAAAAAACCATAAAAAGACTGGCAGATGAAAAACCCAATGGTAAAAGAGTAAAAGATAGCTACCTCAAGAAAAAAAGCAACATACTGCGAAAAAAGGATGATATAACAGACTATATCTACTGGAACAGTGTAGCAAAAGATGAAAAAGATGCTATAAAAGAGGGCGTAAAAGCTGTTTTTAACAATAAGGTAAATATTTGTAAAACAATTAAATTTAAAAAAATTGGTGGTGGTTCAGGTGGTTTGACCCAATATCGCCTGCTATTGTTGGATAAATCAAAAAGCTGGAAGAAAAAAAGCAACTCAGTTAGAAAAAAGCTGCTGGTTCTTGATTTAAAACCACTGGTGAGACCGGGGATTTTCCCTCTGTTGTGCGGTAAAAAAAGCAAAAAATCATTTGGTGATTTTGCCTTTAACTGCGTAATGGATCCCAGGATTATCAAGAGACGAGTAAAAACTACCTTAAAAACAGAGCGTGACAATAAAGTTCTAAAACCCTATGGGGTCCATATTTTTCCTAAAATCGGCCCAATGTTAATGCGACCTCGTTGGCTTGGTGATGGGGGGGTGGATATGGAACATGTCCAGGAATATCCAAAAGTGATGCATCTAGAGGCATATGTTTTGGGTAGATACCATAGGGACAACCTCAAAGGTAATAAATCTGCTAAAAAATATGCCAAGGCAGTAAACAAAGCGAAAAATGAACTGAAAAAAGCCAACAAAAAACTGAGCAAAAAAATAGTTAAATATTATGCCAAAGCAAAAAAGGAGCTGTAGTAGGGGGGTTACTCAACATTATAACGCCAGCGATACCAGTACATACCTGCTAGTTCATGGATAGCCACAGCTGTTCGGCCCAAGGCGTAGGGGTTTGGGGTTAAGCTTTTTAGGGTTATTTTGTTTGCTTGTCTGGCGAAAAGTGTTGGGGCAGGGGTTACCTGGAGTTTGCCCACAGTTTGAAACGCCTTTAACGCCCGGAAAATATCCCGTGAATGGGTGACCATCAACACCCGTTGGATATTCTCTTTTTCTAGTAGTTGTGAGCTATAAAGGGCGTTTTCAAAGGTGTTTTTGCTTTTTTCCTCTAGCCAACGCACTGGTACGTAAAACTCTTTTTCCAACACGCTCTTCATTATTGATGCCTCTGAGGTACTACCCCCGTAAGGGCTGCCACCAGCAAGCAAGATTGGCAGACCTGTCTCTCTATGGAGTTTTGCTCCATATCTGGCTCTCGCCAATCCCCCGGTGTTAAGGGTGTCTTCTCCACCATATTCAGGTGCATTTGCATAACGCCCATGGCCCAAAATTATAATTGCCTGGGCTTTTGTATTTTTTATCTGCTCTATGGTAAGTGGTGGGTGGATGTCGGGCCTTTCCAACAGAGATGTTAAAGTGTTGGCTGTGTAGTTGATGCTCATAAAATAGAGAGAAAAAAGGGCTAGCCACAAAATAAAGGGGCTTTTTTTGTCTCTGGTTCTAGAGCTGTTTTTCTGCTTGTTCCATGTATATATAGCAAATAAAATCAGCAGTATTGTTATTCCGGGGGGCAGGAGCATCCACTCTATGATACGGATGGTCTGGGTGCTCATTTTGCTGCTCTTGATAGTTTTTGCAAGCTTGGTTTTTTAATAATTTTTGTAACTGTTAAAGATTGTTTGCTTTTAAACATAAACTCTCAGGCTCTTTTTGCTCTGGGGTGGGCAGCATCATATATTTTTGCCAGACCAGCTCTATCGAGATGGGTATATTTCTGTGTTGTCGATAATGATGCGTGGCCCAACATCTCCTGAATAGCCCGAAGATCTGCACCTGCTTGCAATAGATGGGTGGCAAATGCGTGACGTAGAGCGTGGGGGGTGGTTTTTTCCGGCAGACCCAGCCAGCGACGTCTCTCTTGTATCAATCTTTGCACTTGGCGAGGATTGAGGCGACACCTTTTTTCCAGCTGTTTTACCCCTAAAAATAGTGGAGTATCAGCTCCGCCAGGGCCGATTTTTTGCGCAAGGCTTTCCATATAGGCTTTAAGTGCAGCAATAGATTGCGAACCCAACGGGACCACCCTCTCTTTGTTGCCTTTACCCATTACCCGCGCCTCTCGCTCCCTTAAATTTATATCTTTAAGGTTAAGCCCACACATCTCATTGATACGTAACCCTGATCCGTAGAGAAGCTCCAAAATTGCTCTATCCCGTTTTAACAGCCAATCTGGATCGGACTGTTTTACTGGAGACTTATATTCCAACAGTCTAGCGGTATCCTCTTCACTGGGAGCCCGTGGTAGCCGTTTTCCGGTTTTAGGGGTAGATACCAAAGAGGCGGGATTGTTTTTTACCAAACCCTGTTGCTCTAAAAAACGGAACCAAGAACGCAGTGATGCTATACGTCTCTGCATGGTTGTTTTGGATAAATTTTGGCGGTGGCACTGCCCCATATAACCACGAATATCTGCAGGTAGTATGTCATCAACAGTTTGCAGGGTTAGGTTTGTGCCTTCTAGTTCATGCCAATAGATTGCAAAATGTTTGAGATCCCGAATATAAGCAGCAATGGTATGGGGAGACTTGCTGGTCATGCTCTCGGCAAAAGGGGTGAAGATATCACTTTGGATCATGGTCGGTTTAAATCCTGTATATTGGTAGCTATTTTTCTCCTAGCTCGCCCTCTTTTATACCATGAATATAAGGGTGGACTGTCTTAACCAAGTGGACTGCCATATTGAGCAATAGGGTTATAGATAACTAGCAAAAGCATATACCATGCCGTTTTTTATTCGCCCGGATTAACTGTTATCACATTGAGCAAACCGACTTAAACATAAACCCAAAACATCAGCCAAATCTTGTAGTAGCTCAGTTGAGTCACTTGGTAGAAATCGGCTTGGGGATGGGTCGCCAATGTTCAGTGAACCAACAAGCCGACCCTCTTGGTGATTGGGGTGACTAAACAGTGGTACCAGAGCCTCAGAGCGAATATTATCAGAATGATCACCAAAAAATAGTTCACGATTGTTACCCTCTAGACCTACACGGATAACAGGTTTTGCTGGTGTTTTCAGGGTTGATATTAGCTCTTGGGATTTAATAAAAAAAAGCCGATCCTCGGGAAAATCGTCATCAGAATTTTGGTATAGAGCCACAACATCTTTTTCCGAGCTGTTTATAGCAACGGTTGTTCTGCCAATGGATAGAAGATTTTCAGTTACTGTGGTTGCAGCAGTTATCAGCTCTTTTGGGGTGTTGGCTGTGAGCAGTTTGATCTGCACCTCATGATATGTTTTATGGATCTCATCATTACGGTGGAGCCGACTGAGAATATCTTCCAGCCTATCGCTGAGTTGTTGGTTCTGTTTTTGTAGATTTTTTAACTGACCCGCCTCCAAACTAAGCACTTTTCCCGATGCAGTAATCGCAGCAGGTAGAATATCAGGATGGCTGTTGAAAAATTCGGGGTTAGCCTTAAGCCAGTTGTAAACTATGTCTTCTTTCAATGTGATGTCAGCATCCATTGTGAACTCTTTGTTTGTAGTTGGTTGACGACAACCTATTTAAAGTCGGAATAAAAAATTTTAATATCTCAATTAAGTTGACGCATATAAAAGCTTGGTCTATTATTAGTAGAAACTAATATTGGGTGCAAAGCGCACAACTGACTATCTAGACAGTATACCGTGACATCTCCCATAATGGAAAGGGACGTAACCGTGGCGGAAGATTTTAATGAGAACAATATTGAAAAAGTAGCTCGTTGTATGAAAGCTCTGGCTCATCCTCTTCGCCTTAAGGTGATAGTAGCCCTAAAAGAGAAAGAGCTGAGTGTGCAGGAGTTAGTCGAAGCAGTTGGTACTACACAATCAAATGTTTCTCAACATTTAACTATAATGCGAGATAAAAATATCCTTGATTCCAGGCGAGAGGCCAATCAGGTGTTCTATCGTGTGGGAGATTGTAAGGTGTTGGACTTGGTTACGTTGACCAAGTCAATTTTTTGTACGATTCCAAAAGATCAGACTTGATAAATTGGTCCTGCTTTAACCAAAACCAGAAATAAAGAAAATATTAACATGCTTGAAATGAACGAAGATAGCCTGCAATGGATTGCAATTCTAATGTTTATGGGCTTTATTCTGCGTGCCCATGTTTTCTCCAGGATACTTGGGGTAGAGAAATTAACTGTACATGAACTAATGGAAAAACTAGGGGCAAACCCTCCCATAGTTCTGATTGATGTTCGTACCAAGATGGAATTTGATGCAGGTCACGCCAAAGGGGCCCGGCTGGTTCCCTTGAACGAGCTGAAAAAGCGCGTGGAAGAGGTTAAACAGATGTGTCCCCATGGGTCTGTAGCTGTTGTATGCCGCAGTGGAAACCGCTCTTTAAGTGGCACTGTGATATTAAAACGGGCTGGTATTGAACATGTCTACAATGTATCGGGAGGTATGATACATTGGCAGAGTCAGGGATACCCGGTTCGTAAGTGAGTATCATAAATGGCAAAATCATCCCCTTCATCATCCCAGGTTGAAGATGGCATTGTTGAAGAAGAGATAAAACTTGCGGTTCCTGCAAAAAAAATTTTCAAGCAAATAAAAGAAGATCGACAAATAGTTGAAAAAGTTGTTGCTGGCTGGCAGAAAAAGAGCGAGTTGACAATTTATTTTGATACTTCCGATAGATACCTGTTGCAACAAAGATTGGCTCTACGCTTAAGAGTAGGCGAAGGTAGGGACTATCTTCTGGGTTTAAAAGGCTTTGGAAGCAGCAAAAATGGTATTGCCAAACGTAAAGAGTGGGAGCAATGCTTGACCTATCCCCCCAATAACTTCTATTCTGGCTTACATTATTCTGATATCGTTCCCGGTCTGGTTAGGGATAGGCTTGCGGCTCTGTTTGATAATAAACAGTTAACTGTTGGTTTTAGTTTTCTACCTCTGTTGGAAAGTGATATAAAAAGAGAGACCTGTCTTGTTGATCTTGCCGATGGAACAAGGGTGGAAATTGCCCTTGATTGGGGGGTTGTTCGGGCTAATGGAGGTGAGGTTGGCGTTGGAGAGATAGAGATAGAAAAAAAATCTGGCTCTTTGGGTACCATGGAACTGTTCGCCGATGGCATAGCAAAGCGGTATGGTTTGCAGCTATCTGAGCACTCCAAGTTTTCTCTTGGTCTCTCTTTGTATTGAATTATGTTTGATAGCGGTAATTATCTACAAACCAGAATAAATTGCTCTTAATCCCTTGGCCTTGTTGACCAAGTTAAATATAAAAAATCTATTTTCTCGTACTTAGGAGAAGTTTTTTGCACTATATCAGCACAAGGGGCGGTGTAGCCCCGGTTACATTTTCTAAAGCAGTTATGATGGGTCTGGCGACTGATGGTGGTCTTTTATTGCCAGAAAAAATCCCCACCATAGATCAAGCTACACTGATTGAATGGTCAAATTTATCTTTTGCTGATCTTGCCAAACAGGTTATCGGGCAATTTGTTGATGATAATGATATACCCAAGGTTGAACTGGACCGTTTGATTGATAACTCGTTTGCCAGCTTCAACCATCCAGATGTAACCCCGGTGGTCAAGGTAGGTGATCGATATATATTGGAGCTGTTCCACGGTCCGACTTTGGCATTTAAAGATGTGGCGTTACAATTTTTAGGTAATCTTTTTGAATATATATTGGCCCAACAAGGTGGTCAGTTAAATATTGTTGGTGCCACATCTGGAGATACAGGTTCGGCTGCTATTTATGGTGTACGGGGTCGTAAGGGGATTCAAATTTTCATCCTCCACCCCAGTGGCAGGGTATCGCCGATTCAAGAACGGCAGATGACAACTGTTCTTGATGATAATGTCCATAATATTGCCATCAAAGGGACGTTTGATGATGGTCAAGCCATTGTTAAACAGCTTTTTAACGATTTGGATTTTAAAAAACAGTATCAGTTGGGAGCTGTGAACTCCATAAACTGGGCGCGGATTCTGGCACAGATAGTCTACTATTTTTATGCATGGGGCAGGGTAAGCAGTGGGACTAGCAGAGCTGTTACCTTCTCAGTACCCACAGGAAATTTTGGTGATATCTTTGCAGGCTACATGGCCCAGCGTATGGGGCTGCCAATAGAAAATTTGATTTTAGCTACCAACCGCAATGATATTCTTTCACGCTTTTTTAATACCGGAACCTACCGTGCTGGTACAGTCGCCCCAACCATCAGTCCATCCATGGACATTCAAATTTCTTCTAATTTTGAGCGTTATCTCTATTATCTGCTGGATGAAGACTCAGAAAAGTTAAAATTGTTAATGGCCCAGTTGGATAGTGAAGGTGGTTTTTCTGTAGAAGATGAGATAATGGCAAAGACAAAACCCCTGTTTTGGGCGCGAGCTGTCAGTGAGGAGGAGACATTAGCAACAATTAAAACGGTATGTGATGAAGATGGCTACATTCTAGACCCCCATACAGCAGTAGGTGTTTGTGCTGCCAAGGATCGCAGTGGTGCGATATGTCTTGCCACAGCACACCCTGCTAAGTTTGGTCAGGCCGTTGAAGATGCCACAGGCCGTATACCAGAGGTTCCTGCTGCACTACATGGGGTTATGGAGCGCCCGACAAAATGTTTGGTATTACCTGCATCTTTTGCTGAGGTACGCAGTTGTATTAAGGAGGTGTTGGGGTAGAAAGTGAAGTTTAGCAATCTATTACCATGGGGCAAAAAAAAGGATATCAGGGAGGATTACACCCGGAAGGTTAACCGCTATCCAGCCCGTGCTGTGGTAACTCTGGTTCTGGAGAATGGGGCGGTGATTTTAGGGCGGCTAAAAAATATGGGAACCGGGGGTATGTTTTTGGTAACTGCCGAACGTCCTTTTGGTTTAAATGTAGGGGAAGAGGGGGATGTGGGGCTGGCAACTCCTGACGGTGGGTCTGACAGTGAATATCGTTTTCCCTGCCGGGTAGTTAGAATAGATGCTGATGGAGTGGCCTTACAGCTATTAGTGGAGACCAACGGAGTAGGAGATGGTGCTGGTGATGGTTACTACACTTAAAAAAGTGTTGGTATAAATAAAAGACGATATAGTTTGCTTAAGCCCCCTGTAATCTTAAAAGTGTAGGAGAGCCAGTTGATTTTACTGGTTTTTCACTAACAACATTAATCTACAGCCCTTCCACTAGATGGTGGCACAACCCCTCACTTAGTTTACCAAAGCAGTTTTTTTATTAAAATCCTAACATATTTTTTATCAAAGCACCCAACTAGTACAATTCTTGCAGCAATAGCTGCGAGTAGCAGCAATTTTATTGATTTAAAGTTTAAAAAAGATGGGGATCTTGGTGATTAAAAGTAAGCAAATTCGATATTTTCTAATGCTAGCAGTAGCTGCGATTATATCTGTCTACTCTTTGCCATCCCTAGCTGAGGTGTACTCCTACGTAGACAGTAGGGGTATCATCCATTTGACAGATAGACCCTCTGACCCTCGATATAGACTGTTATACTCATCTAAAAAAGGTGGTGGTTTAGAGAAGGTAAGAAAGGCAAAGAAGAAAAACGTCAAAGTTCCGTTTAATGAGGTTATTTTGGCTGCTTCTCGTCGTCATGGTGTGCAAAGTGCGTTGATAAAAGCTGTCATTAAAGCCGAGTCTGGTTTTAACCCTCTTGCGGTATCAAGAAAAGGTGCTGTTGGTCTTATGCAGTTAATGCCAGCAACCGCTAAAAAACTTGGCATCACCAATCGACTAGATCCAGTAGCTAATATCAATGGTGGGGTGCGATTGTTGCGGGAGTTGTTGATTATGTTTGATTATGACCTGCGTCTATCGTTGGCAGCTTACAATGCTGGTCATAACGCTGTTAAAAGATATGGTTATGTAATACCGCCATATCCAGAAACCCGGCAGTATGTTACTAAAGTATTGAAATTTTATAGAAAATATCAGCAATCTATGTGATCAAGTAATTGGGGTGGCAGCATGTTTTTCTCCAGGTTTATAAACAGTTCTATTGGTGGTTTTTTATCTGTCTTGGTTGTGGGGCTTGTTCTGGCAACTCCGGCAATCTCTGGGGAAAAGATGTTTACAGAGGATTTTGAACGTCCCGATAGTTATATTATCGGCAACGGTTGGAAAGAGATCCTAAGCGGTGGTGAATGTGTTACTGCCGATGCAAAATTTGTAGAAGAGCCACAAAATAATCTGTTTTTTCAAAGTAAAAAAAAATCTGCAATAGCCAATCCCCTGCAACGTGAGATAGATCAAGAGATTTACGACTCTCGCCTCAATAGATCCACCATATCTCCTGAAGCCACAGCAGAGTTACAGGATGGTCAGGTATTTTTACATTTTGAAGAAAATCAACCGAGCCAGTTGGTGCAAAAAGATATTGATAAAAGGGTAACTCGTATCGCCTTTGACTACACCCCACTTTATGCAATGGGTGGTATGGATGACCGGGCATGGCTTGGTATGCGAATCTTTTTTCTTGAT
Organism: Magnetococcales bacterium; assembly: GCA_015232405.1. Taxonomy (GTDB): domain Bacteria; phylum Pseudomonadota; class Magnetococcia; order Magnetococcales; family JADFYX01. Next base: position 8,693 of record JADFZS010000129.1, read on the forward strand.
AGTCGGGACCATATTTTAGGTGAGATTAGAAGTGTCTATTATAATGTGGTTTTTTCTGATCTGGAGAACTCTGATACCATTTACTCCATAACCTCCCAAGGGCCGTTTGATGGTGCGACACGGCATACGGAGATTGATGCCCAGCAGATACTAAAAGAGCGATTGACAGGTATCGACCCGGAACGGGTGGCAAAGACAAGAATTTCGTTGGAAATCTCCTCAAATATCTGCGGTTCAACTGTTGAAGGGTATTTTGACAACATCAATTTAACCCTGGCAGATGCAACAGGTCTACACCGTTTTAACCAAGAAGAGATTTTATCCATCATCCATGTGGGTGCTGATATGTACGATAGCAACCCAGACGATTTTCCCGGCAACTGGATTGACACAATTGTGGCAACCTACGGTCGAGAAAAACTCTCTAAATGGTTAAATGAAATACCTCGTGATGTGGGAGCACGCCCAGCAAAGTTGGCTAAATTGATGAGTGAGCTTTACTCTTTGGATGGTAAAAACTCATTTGTGGTTGCCTATGGTGTCTCTATATTGCTATACCATTTTTAACTGTGAACAGAGCCTCACTAACAGTTTTTATTCTAGCCATAGCAATGGGCAGCGAAGTAATAGCATCCCCATTTGCCGACCCAACCAAACCCTATGACAAAGAGTCCCCCAAAAAAACAACTCTGCAAAGTAACCTATTCAGCAACAAAATAGATGAGCAAAAAAATCTAGCCATCGCCCAATGGCCCGTCAGCTTTATAAAAATATACCCAAACCAAAGCCACAAAAACTGGGCGATAATTGACGGCAGAAGAGTAGGGGTAGGCTCAGAGGTTTTTGGTGGGCAGGTGATTTCTTTGAGTAAAAAACGGTTGGATTTACGGTCTGGTCATAAAAGACGTGCCTTGATTTTGCTGGAGTGTGAAAATCACAGTATAAGCAAGTGTGGTGGTATGTATTATATTGTTGAGTGATATATCAACTGTCAGTTAATGGTCGCAATCAACAAAAGATATCTAAGGATTTTTTGTGGACTCTTGGAGTTTGAGTGATCCTTCTAATATTTTCTTGGACCATCTAAAATATTCGATCACCTTATCTGGTACAGAGCCTGGTTCTGGTTCTAGACAATTACTGTCAATAACAAGTTTGCTTAACTCCATGTCACTATTAATAATACAATAAAAAGCTAAGTTTAGTGTTATATAAGAGTGGGAACAGATTATTTCGTTCTGTATATAACTGGTTCTAGTGTAAGCTTTGCCCTCATTTAATGGTGATACCTTCTCGTATGTAAAGCTTGAAAACTGTTTGGCACTTGTTTGATCAAATAAAATATAATGTAAATTGGTTTTATCAGAAATATATATTTGTTTAGCTGGTTTGTCTTTATCACTCAATACCCGTTTTTTTGCCAGATCCATTGTATCCTTCACATGAACAGGCAGTTTATTTTGTGGCATGTTAGAAATTAGCTCATCCATTATATCTTTCCAGACGACATTATTGTTAAATTTAACTTTTTTGAAGTTTGAGTAGCTTAAATCAGTATCTCGAAAATTTGTCCCAAAAATTTCTGCTTCCATGAAGCTTGCTCCTCGTAGGTTAGCTCCAAAAAAATCCGTTCCAATGAGTTTAGCTCTGTTGAGGATTGCTCCTTGCATTTTGGCTCCTCTTAGGTCAGCGCCATGGAGTTTGGCATCTACTAGATTTGCTCCCTGAAAGTCTGCTACCGCAAGTCTTGCACCCTGAAGGTTAGCGCCTTCGATGAAAGCTCCTAACATGTTTGCCCCCATTAATAATGAACCCTGTAGGTTGGCACCTTTGAGGGTTGTTCCTTGGAGATTTGAAAAATCAAGAGTAGCTCTTTGAAGATTTGCATTTTGAAGGTTGGCTCTATGAAGGTTTGTCCCAGTTAAATTAGCCTCTCTTAAGTCAACAACATAATTTTGTTTACCATCGCTTATTGCATAGAAATTGGCGTTATATAGCTTTGATCCAGATAAATTTGCGTTGCGAAGATTTCTTCCTTTAAGGTCAATACCTGAAGCATATACCATATAAGCATCTTCTTTAGTTTTGTTTTTTTCCATAAATGCCGCAAGGATAGCAGGTGAAGGGTGGGTCTTAACCAAAATTTCATCTTGAACATCAAGATTGCGAGGGAAGTTGTCATTAAACCAATTAGTAATTTGATCTGTTCCTGGTATTTTTCTGACATACTCAAGGGTCGCACTGTACCCACTGCTTATTTTTGCAATCCAACCATTGTTAATATTTTTATTAAAATCTTCGTTGGGAAATGTGGCTATGCTTAAGCTTATGATGATAACTGTAATTGTTAGCAAAATATACGCTGATGCCCACAAAACAAACGATCTTTTGTTTTGATTGATTTGGCGAGTTAAAGCTCCAGAAATTCTTCCCTCTTCATCCCTAATCATCATCCAAAAAAGATGCAAGATTGTAAGGTCGGCTAAAATAGTGAGTCTATGTGACCAGGTGATCCATTCACTGTGATAGGGAAGAAAGCGAACTTGAGCCCAAAGTAGTAAGACTACTGGTATTAAGACAGATGTGGAAAATACATAGGTAAAAAATAAAAAATGTGCCGTTCGTCCCTCTTGTTTATTTGTAATCCACTGGGCAAAAGGTAAGGGATAGAGGTGGCATCTTGTAATTTCCTGAACTCTACTCTCATCTTTTAATAGGGATTTTAGTGTTATATTAGTCTGATATATTTTGCGAGATAACATGTAAAATATAATAAAAACATTCATATGCAGCAGCACAAACAGCCAAGGTACAACAATATATACTTTGACTATTGGTAGCCCAACACTTAAGAGTGGTAGGGTAATGTCGGATTCCAATAACAGCTGTTTGTGGGTGGTAGAGCCGATTATTATGGCTATATAAAGGCTGATCAACAAAAAGGTGAGATGAACCCCACGAGCCACCTCAGCTGTTTTGTTAACTGACTCAAAGAGTTGATCAACCTTCGTCTCTTCATCTGCTGTTAATGGAGGGTGTTTGGTAGATAATTGGGGTTTGTCAGGATAGCCAAATCTATGCAAATTCACTTTTGCTCTCCACAATTTAATGCAAGTTATAGTTGCAACTTTATGAACACAAATTTTGACTAATCACTTATAAGACCACAATACTTATTGTATTAATCTTAAAGGTAGGTGTGTTTAATATCTACATTATTTTTTTTAGTTTTGCTAGAAGTTTCTTATTGAAGAAGCTGAGTGTTTAACCCCAAGTTTTATATATGCTACTAGTTGACCTGGGTGTATGTTAAGAGAAGATAGCCTGATTGAGTATGCTTACCATTATCGGACCTCTCATTATATCAAGGGTCGGCTCATCTTTGATCTTGATATAGACTGGAACCGAGTTTATTGCCCAAATTGCCACAGTCAACATTTGATTAAAAGAGGAGGTGTGACCTGTCGATTACGAACATTATCCATTGGCCACCGACTAGGGAAAATAAACGGGCCGATGATAAAGGGCTGGTTTTTGACTCTGACCCCAGGAAGGCTAATAGAAGTGGTAGCAGACATACCAGCGTAACAGAAGACAATCCAGAAAAAGAGTCTAATGATGCTAAAGAGGTACCAGATTAATCTCCACCTTCATATCAACAGCCGAGGCATATCGCTCAAGGCTTCTGATTGAAGGTTTGTGACCACTTTCCAAACGGGCAACAGTAGACTGACTGGTGCCCATTTTATCTGCAATATCCTGTTGACTTAGACCGGCATGTACACGCGCTCCGATTAGCTGTTTAGCCAAACGAAACTCTGGCTCCAGTGCTTCATATTCTTTTACAAATGCTGGATCTTTAAACCACTGTTTTCGAGTTTCTTCAAAGGGAATAGTCATGATTTTATCTCCTTTATCCGTTCCAACGCCAAGCGGATCTCCTGCTTGGGCGTTTTTTGGGTCTTCTTTTTAAAGGCATGAACAATAACAACCCGTTTTGCGTGAGCAGTGACGTAAATGGCCCTGGCTATACCATCTCGGCCTTTGACCCACATTTCCCACAATTTACCATGTAAATGCATGATGTAAGGCTCACGAACTCTATGCAGACCAAATTCATGAATCAACTCAATAATTCGATAGAGTTTCGCCTGCATATCTACAGGCCACGACTCAATCTCTTTTTGTACAGGTTTGCTTAAATATTCAATACGCCAGTTCATAACCGCATTATCTCAAATTTGAGATAGATTCTGCAAGAAAATTATTTATTGGAGGTCTCCTTTGAAATTTCTACCGCAACCTGCTGCGCGTGTCGTTGGCGCACCGTTGATGGTTGAGCGTGCCCGATTGGAAACCATCCTCTCTGTCATTGGTCAGGGCAGTTCGATGATGACTGCAATAGTATGTAATATATTATTGCTCCTATTGTAAGTTATTAAAAATAATAATATCTAAATTAATAAGTTAAGATCCTACAGGATAAGGGAAAAGAGGCTTTTTCTTTAAGCAGGGTGTAGGTATTTTGAAATCTTTTGGTAGACCTATGGGAGGGTTTTTTGAATCAGCACAAGCATTTAGAATTTGTTCTTGTGTTATGTTTTTTGCTAAAGCGAAATTTACGCCACTGATGTCGGCATTTTTGAATTTGGTTTCTTTGAGTTATGCTATTTATCTTTAATTAATATAAGAAAACCCAACCTAGCTTTTGCTTTGACATGTTGTATAGCAAGGACTAGGATTGTTTTGGGCTTCGAAACCCAACAGTATCGGCTCCACGCCCGTCAGACGTGGTTAAATTAACTCGACAGCTATGTTCTGCCGGGTGGGGGCCGTCATGCAATACCTGCAAGGGAAAAGCGGTCTGCCGTCGTACTGTACGGTTTCGAAACGCCCGGCGGCTTTTCATCTTTGAAAAGTCGCCAATTTTCTACTGTGGGGGCGTGTCGTGCAAA